>NZ_CP114285.2:5125759-5427275 GCF_027111255.2 Flavobacterium flavigenum
TTCTAAATCGTCGATACCGATTTCTCTGTCTATTGTTACGCTCATTTTTTAATAATTTGCCTAGTTTATTATTTCTGTTTAACGGCGGTTAAATATCGCACTTATTTTATCTTGATTTTTACGGATTTCCGTAATGGATCAAGATAATTTCAAAAATATATAATAAATAATTTAGTCAGCCCCGTATTTATACTTGTTCGCCATCAGCGATTTTTAACCTTCAGGAATTTTGCAGTAGTACAATTAGGAACTTAGGCTGCGGCGAGGCTCGCCGCTCAATTTTTTTTTATTTTTATATTTTAACTGAGATTAGTTTTATCCGCAAAAAAGTCATATTTGAGAATAGCCGTTTTGAAAGTATTCGGATCACTAGAAAAATGTGCTGCTTAAAAGATAAGCGACTGTTTAGGAAAGTCTTTCCTTAAAGAATATCAAGGATTATAATTAGATTTTTTTGTACCTTATTTGTACCATTGGTTTGTAAAGTATTGATTTATATAGGTTGTTAATTTTGAAGAAGTAAAATAAGTACTGATTAAAATCAGTCAATAATAAGTGCTAAGCCGCTGTAAACTAATGTTTATAGCGGTTTTTCTTTTTTTATTATTTTTTATTCTTCTATTGAGGAATCTAAGAAATAAATTCATCCTGACTCAAAAGGAGCAGTCTAAAGCCGAGACTGCCCCTTTTTTGTAAATATTTCTTAACTGCATAAAATGCATTACAAAATTATTTTATATGCATTTTAGAAAAACAAATATTATTTAAAAATCATTGTGTCAGCTAAAAAGGCGACTTCCCCTGTTGTAATATCATGAGTTCCGCCTACGATTCCTATCTCTCCCTTTTCAATCATTTCTTTTAAGATAGGACTTCTTTCCATAATGGATTTCACGGTGCGTTTCACATTGATTACCGATACGTTTTCTACAAAATCAGGATTTCCAGAATTGCGATTTTCTTTTGTCTGGGTTTCATCATCAACCGCTGGTCTTATTTTTGTAAGCAGTGCGGTTAAATTCCCCATTTCAACGTGGTCGCAGGCACCTTTTACTGCCCCGCATTTTGTGTGGCCCAATACAACAATGATTTTTGACCCAGCGACTTTGCAGCCAAATTCCATGCTGCCTAAAATGTCTTCATTGATGATATTTCCGGCAATACGCACACTGAAAATATCCCCAAGACCCTGGTCAAAAATTAGTTCCGCCGAAGTTCTGCTGTCAATACAGCTCAGGATTACGGCAAAAGGATGCTGGCCGTCTGAAGTTTCATTAGCCTGCTGCAGAAGATTACGGTTTATTTTCAGGTTGCTTACAAACCTTTGGTTTCCTTCTTTTAGTAACTCTAAGGCTTTTGAAGGAGTAATTGCGGCCTGCATTTCTTTAGTTAACGTTTTCATTTTTGGTTGATTTAAGTTATGATAAATAAAATTTTTCCGGTTAGGGGCTGAGGAATATCTTTTTCTTTCAACAGGTCCTTGATATTTATTTCAATAGTTCTTGCGATAGCAGTTACCGCAGTATCCGTTGGGCGGTTTCTAAATGGATCCTGAAGGTGTAAGAGACTGGTATTTTAGTATTTATCAGCATAAAATTGTTTATAATGATTTGGTTTAAAAATAACAAAACTATTTCAAATGATAGTAATACTATCTCAAATAATTGTTAAATAATTTCATGAAATATAGATACTATCAAGTAATAAATCTTTATTACATTTGCTAAAACAGTTATTAATATGGAATTTCAGGTAAAATTTGATATAAACGAAAAGATTTTCTTAAGAAATCCCGAAAACAGTGAGGTTGGGAGATTAATGGTAAAAAAGGCTATTGACCTTATTTACGAGCTGGGTTTTGAACAGTTTACTTTCAAAAAGCTGGCTATGGAAATCAATAGCACAGAGGCAACTATTTACAGGTACTTTGAAAACAAACACAGACTTCTGCTTTACATCCTTAATTGGTATTGGTCATATATGGAATTTTTAGTGACATTTAAACTGGAAAACGTCACAGATAAAAAGGAAAGATTAAAAATAATTGTAAATCTTTTGACTCAGGAACCCACAGAAAGTACCAATCAATTTGACTACAACAAAAAGTTGCTTAATCAAATCGTAATTGCAGAAAGTAGTAAAGTATATTTGGTAAAAGAAGTTGCAGAAATCAATAAGAATGAGGTGTTTAAACCTTATAAAGATCTCTGTGGAAAAATAGCTGAGGTAATTTCTGAATATAACCCAAAATATAAATACCCACGCTCTTTAAGTACAACGCTGATTGAAACTTCGCATCATCAGCAATATTTTAGTATTAATTTACCTAAACTTACCGATGTGTCATCAAAAAAAGAATTGGATTTTACCAGCCATTTTATTCAAGATTTTTTGTTTAAAATTTTAGATTAGGGATTTTAAAGCATTTTATATAACACAAAACCGGATTTGACAAAACAGATCCGGTTTTTTTATCACTAAATTTTATGAAAGAACGTGAATTATTGTTTTACTAAAAAGTATTGATTTTATAAAGTGTTTTTTTTTTGAATTGCTAACAATATCTTCATATCAAACTGACAATTGTCATTTCTTATCCCGATTCTTTTTCGTAATATTACTATTGTAAAATTTCATGAATGAGAAAGATAAAATACAAACAGGGACGAAAGCTGCAACATATCACTTTAGAGTATACTGGGACTCACAAAGATCATGAAACAGAGATGCAACTTTTTGTATATGACGATTCAGATATTATTGAATATGAAAAGTTTACCGTTTTAGCCCTAAATTCCTGCTTTGATTATACTAAAAATAACTGGCTCAATATTCATGGATTAAACGATATTGATCTTATTAAAACAATCGGCGATCATTTTCAATTTGATGATTTTTTAATCGCCGATATTTTAAACACTACCAAAAGAACCAAACTCGAGGAACAGCAGGACATTTTATTTTTTAACATTAAATCACTTTTACCTTCAGAATATTCAGACGGACTTAAAGTAGAACAGCTCAGTTTTATTTTAAAGGACGGAATACTCATTTCGTTTCAGGAAAAACGAAGCGACTTCTTTACACATATCCGGGAACGTATTCGCACGCATGCTGGAATTGTAAGAACCAAAAAGGTAGATTATCTGCTTTATTTGTTGTTGGATGCCGTAATGGAAAATTTTTATATTACGATAGAAGATGAAGAGAATAATATCGAGGAATTAATAAATTTAACTAAAAAAGGGGCAGATCCGGTTATTTTAGAGAAAATCGAAAACCATCGTGATAATTTTAATTTTTTGAAACGCTCTATTTTACCGCTTCGGGATTCTTTGTATTATCTGAAAACAATTAAAGATGATGATGAAACGAATGGTCTTATTCAAAAAGAGACTTTTAATTTCTTTGTCAGACTGCATCAAAAAAGCCTTGAACTTTTGGAACAGATAGAATCAGATATGAGCTCTTTGGAAAGCGCCTCAAATTTTTATTTTTCGGAACAAAGCCGTAAAATGAATGAAATCATGAAAACCCTCACCATCATTTCGGCAGTTTTTATTCCGCTTACTTTTATTGTTGGAGTATATGGGATGAACTTTGATAATATGCCCGAATTACATGCCCAAAACGGTTACTTTATTGTCATGGGAATTATGTTTTTACTAGTTATCGCCCTGATTATCTATTTTAAGAAAAGACATTGGTTTTAAAGATTCACTATTAAAATAATTCGAATACATTAGATTCAAAATATAAATTATGAGTAAAGCGATATACATTGCCACAAGCGACCAGAACAGCGGAAAATCAATCATAACACTCGGTCTGATGAGTATTTTAATTGGAAAAACCGCTAAAGTGGGTTATTTCAGACCAATTATTGAAGATTTTGTTGATGGAGAGCAGGACAATCACATTGAAACCGTCCTTTCACATTTTAATCTTGATATCAAATTTGATGATGCATATGCCATTACCAAAAGCAAACTGATCAAGAAAAAGAATAAAGGTAAAATTGGAGAAGTCCTGGATCTGATCATTGAAAAATATAAAAAACTCGAAGAACGTTTTGACTTTGTTTTGGTCGAGGGAACCAGTTTTACTGGTGAAGGAACTTCAATAGAATTAGATCTGAATGTTTTAATTGCTAAGAACCTTGGAATTCCTACGATTATAATTGGCTCGGGAGTTGGTAAAACATTAGAGGAATTACTAGATAGTTTATATCTGGTTTATGATTCTTTTAAAGTAAAAGAAGTTGAGGTTTTATCAGTTTTTGCTAATAAAGTTCAGCCTGAAAATATTGAACTGGTTACCAAGAGTCTCCAGAAAACACTCCCATCGAACGTGCTGATCAATACGATTCCGTTGATTTCAAGTTTGAACAATCCAACAATGCAGGAAATTGTCAATGAGCTGGATGCGAAGGTTTTATTTGGAGAAAATTATCTTAATAACGAGATTGGTCATTTTAGCGTTGGTGCTATGCAATTGCATAATTATCTTGTTCATCTGCATGACAATGCCCTTGTTATTACGCCAGGAGATCGTTCTGATATTATTTTGGGTGCGCTGCAGGCCAATGAATCAGCAAATTACCCTACTATTTCGGGGATTATCCTTACCGGAAACATCCTTCCGGAAGAAAGTATTTTAAAATTAATTGAAGGACTTTCTGCAATCGTTCCTATTATTGCGGTTGATGGCGGAACGTATCATATTACAAATAAAATCGGTGCGATTCGTTCTGAAATTTATGCCAACAACACACATAAAATTGAGACCTCAATTACAACATTCGAAAAATATGTTGACAATGATGCTTTATCCGAAAGATTAATCACTTTTGTGCCTGAAGGAATGACGCCAAAAATGTTTCAGTACAATATGGTTAAAAGAGCGAAACAGCATCGTAAACACATTGTACTTCCGGAAGGGAATGATGACAGGATTATTATTGCCGCTTCAAGATTATTGGATATGGATGTTGTTGATATTTCAATCATCGGAGATAAAAAACAAATTGAAAACAAAGTAACAGAACTAGGTTTAACGTTTGATTTTTCGAAAGTAGAGATCATAAATCCAATAGAATCTGAGTTTTATGAAGAGTATGCCAATACGTATTATGAGCTTAGAAAAGCCAAAAATGTGAGTATCACAATGGCAAGGGACTTAATGGAAGATGTTTCGTATTTTGGAACGATGATGGTGTACAAAGGTCACGCTGACGGAATGGTTTCAGGAGCGGCACATACAACACAGCATACTATTTTACCGGCATTGCAATTCATTAAAACGAAACCAAATTCATCTGTAGTTTCATCAGTATTTTTTATGTGTCTGGAAGACAGGGTTTCAGTTTTTGGAGATTGTGCCATCAATCCTAATCCAACCGCTGAACAATTGGCAGAAATAGCAATTTCATCAGCAGATTCAAGTTCAGCTTTCGGAATTGAACCCAAAATTGCGATGCTTTCCTATTCTTCCGGTTCATCAGGAAAAGGCGATGAGGTAGAAAAAGTCCGTACTGCAACAGAAATTGTAAAACAAAAACGTCCTGATTTAAAAATTGAAGGACCAATTCAGTATGACGCTGCTGTGGATCGTGCAGTAGGAAAAAGCAAAATGCCGGACTCTGAGGTAGCAGGACAGGCGAGTGTACTTATTTTTCCTGATTTAAATACTGGGAATAATACGTATAAAGCGGTTCAGAGAGAAACCGGGGCTTTGGCTATTGGTCCAATGCTTCAGGGATTAAATAAACCTGTAAACGATTTGAGCCGTGGCTGTACTGTTGATGATATTATAAATACAGTGGTTATTACGGCAATTCAGGCGCAGGGATTGTAATTTTAAGTTAAAAGGTAGAAGTAAAATGTTATACGTTTTTTACGTTTTGCAATAATAGATATAGAATCAAAAAAAATGAAAATATTAATAATAAACTCAGGAAGTTCATCAATTAAATATCAGTTAATGGTTATGCCGGAAAACGAAGTAATTTGTTCAGGGATGATTGACAGGATTGGACTTGAAACTTCAAATATCACTTTTAAAACTGCTGAAAATTCAATAGAAGAAATAGTATCGATTCCAACACACAAAGTCGGTCTTCAGAAAGTAGCTGAAATGCTGTTGGATACTGAAAAAGGAGTGATTAAATCGACTTCAGAAATTGCTGCCGTTGGACATCGTGTTGTACATGGAGGAAGTTATTTTTCGGATACAACTATTATAACTGATGAGGTGAAAGAAAAAATAAAAGAACTTTCTGAATTGGCACCTCTGCACAATCCAGCACATTTGGTTGGAATAAATGTTGCTGAAGAAATCTTTTCAGAAGCCAGTCAGGTAGCTGTTTTTGATACAGCTTTTCATCAGACGATTCCGGTTGAGGCTTATAAATATGCAATTCCGAATTATCTTTTGACAGAGAATAAAGTACGTGTTTATGGTTTTCACGGCACAAGCCACAAGTATGTTTCTGAAAAAGCTATCGACTATTTAGAGAGCAATTCCAAAATAATTACCATTCATTTAGGCAATGGCTGTAGTATGGCTGCGATAAAAGATGGAAAAAGTATCGATACTACAATGGGTTTTTCACCAGCCAATGGTTTGATAATGGGAACCCGTGCCGGAGATATTGATCAGTCGGTTATTTTTTATCTGATAAAAAACCTAGGCTACACAGCTGATGAAGTGAATGCCATTTTATTAAAACAAAGCGGAATGCTTGGACTGACGGGTTACAGTGATTTGCGTGATATTGAATCAGAAGCTGAAAAAGCAAATAAAGACTGCCAATTGGCTTTATTAATGAATGCATATCGAATTAAAAAAACAATCGGGGCTTACACAGCAGCATTAAATGGTTTAGATGCCATTGCTTTTACAGCCGGAATTGGCGAGAATTCTTCGTATATGCGAAAACTGGTTTGTGCTGATATGGATTATTTCGGAATTGAAATCGACGACGAAAAAAATCAAATCCGTTCCAGGGAAATAAGGGAAATCAATAAAGCTAATTCAAGAGCAAAGGTTTTGGTAGTTCCTACAGATGAGGAGTTTGAAATTGCTAGTCAGGTATATCATTTACTACAGAATTAGTTAGGATTTTAAAATGACAAATTTTATAATAGTATTGTAAAAATTAAATATATGAGCTCCTCTACAGGGAGCTTTTTTATGCTCAAAATTTAAATATTTGTGAGTATATTTGAGGTTAAATCTGAATATTTTGAAATCGATACTCTTAAAATTACTGTTCTTCTTTTTCATTACCGCTCAAATTCAATCGCAAGAATTACTTCCATTCGTAGAAAATTATACTAAATCCAATTATCAGGGTGACAATCAGATCTGGAATGTCGTTCAGGGGAAAGATAACGCTATGTATTTTGCCAATAATCATTATTTATTGCGATATGATGGCGTTATATGGGAGAAATATACGCTGCCAAATAAAACAATCATTCGTTCTATTATGGTTGAGGGTGATAGAATTTACTCCGGTTCTTATAAAGAATTTGGATATTGGTTAAGAAAAGAAGGTAAGATGCGTTATGTTTCGATTACCAAAAATCTGCGTTTATTCGATGAAAAGGATAATGAAGAAATCTGGAAAATTTTCAAATTTAACGGTTCGATATATTTTCAATCTTTCAACGATGTTTTTATTTATAATGGAAAACAGATCAGAAAAATCAGATTCCCATTTTTGATTTCTTACTGTTTTGTAGTTGATAAGAATCTGTATGTGGCTTCGGTAGAAAAAGGTGTTTTTAAAATGGACGACATCAAAATTGCCAATCCGAAAGGGTGGGGTGCTCTTAAGAATTGTGTTGTTCATGCAATGGAAAAATATCATAACAAGACCTATGTTTTTACTCAGAAAAAAGGAATTTTTATTCTTGAAAACGGAGTTTTAAAGCCCTGGAATAATTCATTTAATGAAGTTTTAAAAGCGGCCACAATTAACGTAGCCAAGTTTATAAAAAATGACAAATTAGTTTTGGGTACAGGCAACAAAGGTGTTTTTATCTATGATTTTAAAACTGACAGCTACAAAAATATTGATCGGAACAATGTATTGATGAATAATTCTGTCTTAAGCATTGGATTTGATAAGGAAAATGATCTATGGCTAGGTCTGGATAATGGTATAGCACACGTTGAAGTAAATTCTCCAGTATCCATTTTTTATGACAATTCTGGAATTTTAGGTTCGGTATATTCCGTTGCAACTACCAATAAAGGCTATTTAATAGCTTCTAATCATGGTGTTTTTGAATTTGATTCCGGTAAATTTAAAATGATCCCAAACACTCAGGGACAGGCATGGAATATTACTAAAAATGACAATAAATATATCATAGGCCATAATGACGGAACTTTTTGTTATGAAAACGGTTCTTTAGTTAAAACAAATAATGTAAGCGGTGGCTGGAATTTATCGAAAAGCAGCATTAATAATACCTGTTTTCAATCGACTTATAGTGGGATTCTGGCATACGATGATATTTCAAAACTGAATGAATACAAAAAAATTGATGGTATTTCGAAACCAATAAAATATGTGGCCCAAAATAAAAAAAATGAAATTTTTGCTGCTGATAATTACCGGGGTTTATATCGTGTTTTGTATAGCGATAAGTACCAGACCCGGAAGGTTGAAAATATTACACAAAAGAGTACCATAGAAAATGATTTTGGGGTAAAAATTTTTGAATTTAGAAACGAGATTCTTTTTCTGATCAATAATTTATGGTATACCTACAATTCGATTACCAATAAGCTTGAGGAAAATGAATTGTTTAATGACAATTTTAAAAATATTTCAGATGTTGTAGCAATCGATGAAAATCATTTTATGGTCCTTCAGGATGGGATTTTATATCATATTTATGCTTCCGGAAATAAATTTGTGTGGAATATCATTCAGGAAAAATATTATAAAGGAAAGCTGATTAATGACAATTTGAGAATTTTCAAGACTCAAAACCATTATTTGCTTAATCTTGATGACGGATTTATTTCCCTTCAGCTGAAATATGAAAATAAGCAAAATACAGATGTTAAAATTGAAGCTTTTAATAACGGAATGCTGCTTTCAAATGATTCTAAAATTAAATACAATACCGAATTAAAAATTAATGTGATATCTGGAATTTATGGCGCCAGTAAACCTAATTTGTTTTATAAAATCAACAACAGTAAAGATTTTATACCTATTTCTGATGGATCAATTTTACTTAATAATTTAAGTAGCGGTAATCATTCTGTTAGCGTTTACAAGCACGATGGGGCTAATTATGATATGGTTTGTAATTTTGATTTTAAAGTGGCCCAACCTTGGTATTTTTCGGTTTGGATGATTTTGCTGTACCTGTTATTGGTAGGAGCAGTTTTGTTTTTTTATTACAAATGGAATAAATTTCGTTACATGCAAAAATTGGAATTGCAGGCAGAAGAGCAAAGACATCAAAGGAAAATTCTCGAAATGCAATTAAAAGCAGAAAACGAACTGAATATTCAGGAATACGAGAAACATATCCTCGAACTTGAACTTCAGACCAAATCATCTGAAGTAGCTGGGAAATCATTGTCAATAGCCAAACAAAGTGAAATGATTGATAAAATTCAGAACATTCTTGATTCAGAAAAAGATTTCAATAAACTGAAGAGTGAGATTAAAAAAGCGATTAAGATTAATGAAGTCAATAAACACGAATGGGAAACCTTTGAAACGAATCTGAATCAAATCCACAATGAGTTTATTATAAATCTCTCTAAAAAATATCCGCATTTAACTCCAAAGGATATTAAACTGTGTGTTTACCTAAAAATGAACCTTTCATCAAAGGAAATTGCTCCTATGATGAATATCTCTTTTAGAGGGGTAGAATTACACAGATATCGACTAAGAAAGAAATTAAACCTCGCTCAGGACGAAAACCTATCAAAGTTTTTATTAACTCTGTAAGATTTAGTTTTGTTTTTTACAAAGTTTATATTTTTTCATATCAAATTTTGCATAATTACAATACATCATTACTACATCATAGCTCTTTGTTAGAAGATTTTATTTAATATTTAATTTATTGATAATTATTGTTTTATGAATGTTTTTTAACACATTGATGTAGCTGTGTTGTAGTGGTGTTTGATGTACTACAACGTTGTAATTGCTTAATTTGGCTCTACTAACTTAAACGATTACAAATTGTATGAAAAATTTTATTTTTAGCTTATTTGTGCTCTTATTGCTTCCAGCTTATATGTCTGGGCAGGCACAAGCGATTAAAGGAAAAGTAGTAGACAGCAGCGGAATGGGAATTCCAGGAGCAATTATAGCTTCATCTGATGCCAGAGCTACTGCCGACGCAGATTTCGACGGAAATTTTACAATTAATGCAAAACCTGGTGACATTTTAAAAGTTTCTATGCTGGGCTTTGATTCTGTGTCTGTACCGGCAACTGCTGCACCCATGACTATTACTTTAAAAGAAGCAGGCGACACTGCTCTAAAAGAAGTTGTAGTAATTGGATATGGTACCAGAAAGAAAATTGATAATACGTCTGCAATTACTTCATTAAAAGCAGAAGATGTTACGAGAACAAAGGTATTAAATGCCTCTCAGGCCATTCAGGGGAAAGCTGCAGGGGTTCAGGTAACTTCTTCAGATGCACCGGGAAGTACACCCTCTGTAGTTATTAGAGGTTTGGGTACTGCATTAGGAGGAAGAAATCCTTTGTATATTGTTGATGGAATGCCAACAGAAAACATCAATAATATCAATACAAATGATATTACTTCTTATGAAATTCTAAAAGATGCTTCGTCTCTTGCTATTTATGGTACAAGAGCTGCAAATGGGGTTATCATTATTACTACCAAAAAAGGTAAAGGAGATAAAGTTTCTGTAGAAATAGAAAGTTTTGGAGGTATTAGAACGCCGCTTAAAAAAGTTAAGATGGCAGATGCTAATCAATATGCAAGCTATTCTAACGCCTCTTTAGGGACAAACAGATTCTCTACAAATCAGCCTGTTAATACAGATTGGTTTGATGAAATTACAAGAACGGGTACATACACTCAAAACAATATTTCTGTTTCTGGTGCTTCAGAAAGTGTTAAATACTTTTTTAGTGCAGGTAACTATCAGGAAAAAGCAGTTCTTAATGGCTTAGATTACAGCCGTACAAATTTTAGAAATAATAATGAGTTTAAAATTTCTAAAAAAATTACTTTAAATCAGAACTTTAGCTTTACATCGGCAAATTCTACTCCAAAGCCTTTAAGCGCATTTACAAATGCTTACAAACAGTCATCAATTGTTCCGGTACGTTTTGCAAATGGTCAATATGGCGCACCTTTTGCAGATGCAAGCGGAGTGGCAAGCCCAACAGGTACTTCATTCAATAATGTTGGAAATCCTGTATCACAATTAGATTTTTACAATGAAGAACAAAGAAGTATTACCCTTCAGGGTGGTTTGAAACTGGATTATGAAATTTTAAATGGACTAAAGTTTACTTCACAATTTAATGGTGAATACTACACCTGGAAAAATTATAATTTCGAGGATACTAAAAATGTTTGGTTAGCGGCTAATCCAACCCGTAAAGATGCCGACTATTCAAGTACTGATCCTATCAATTTATTAACTAGAGGCAGAGAACAATATTTTAACTGGAACCTGTCTAACTATTTTACTTATAATAAAGTATTCGCTAATGTTCACGATGTAGAATTAACAGCAGGTATTGAAACTTCTGTAAAAGGGCCAAGAGAAAAATTAGTAATCACCAGAAAAAATGTGAGTCCTGATTCTAACTATTGGTCTTTATATAATGCAACAGATGCAGAAGGTGTAGATTACTCTGGTACTGTTACAAATTTACAGGATATTGTTTTCAATGAAAGTAAATTAGCATCTTATTTTGGACGTTTCCAATACAAATTAATGGACAGATACTTGGTAACTGGAACTATTAGACGTGACGGATCTTCAAATTTTGCAAAAGATTACCGTTGGGGGACTTTCCCATCTGTAGGTCTTGGATGGATCATGACTAAAGAAAGCTTTCTGACAGATATTAAAGGAGTTGACTTAATCAAATTAAGAGGTAGCTGGGGTAAATTGGGTAACCAAAATGTACCATTAAACAGTCAAAGTTATAATTCGGGTTTAAATAGTTATTTAGGAGGTTCAATTTTATATGAAGGATCAAGCATAACTTCTCAAATTGACCCTTCTTTGACATGGGAAATTACTGAAGAGGCTTCTGCAGGTGTAGATTTCGAATTTTTAGGCAACAGATTAAAAGGATCTTTCGATGTTTATGACAAAAATACAGATAACGTAATTTTATATGTAAAACCTTATCCAACTTCTGGAATTACTACGGCTTCTCCTTCTCATGTTGGTGAAGTTTCAAACAAAGGTTTTGAAATTGCTTTACGTTGGGATGATAAAATTAATGACAATTTAAGCTACTGGGTTGGTGGTAACTTCTCTCACAACAAAAATGAGCTTACAAGCTTAAAAGATGTTTCATTATCTCAGGTAATTGGAGGTAATTTAGGAAATGGTCAGGATACTAAATTGTTGTACAATAATTCAGTAGGTCAGCCATTAGGTAGTTTTTATCTTTACGAATATGCAGGTGTAGATCCGTCAAATGGTAATATGCTTTATTATAATGCTTCTGGTGCTAAAGTAACTCAGGATGCATTATCTGCAACAGCTGATAAAAAATATGTAGGCTCAATTTTGCCAACATCTAACTATGGAGTTTCTTTAGGATTGGTTTACAAAAACATTGATTTTTCAGTTGACGGATATGGAACTGGCGGAGCAAAAGTATATAATGGTAAAAAAGCACAGCGTTTTGGAGGTGAGAATATCGAAGCTTCTATGACAGGCGATTACTGGACTCCAACAAATACAACATCTTCAAATCCAAAACCATTTAATACTGTTCCAGTTGCTTCGACTTATTATATGGAATCTGCTGATTTCTTTAGAATTAACAACATTACAATAGGATATAAACTTCCGCTTAAAGAAGGTTTATTTATGAATTCTTGCAGAATTTATTTTAATGCAATAAATCCATTTATTACCCAAAAATTCTCAGGTTTCTCTCCTGAATTGAATGGAGATGGTAATCCTTATGGAACACAAGGTGTTGAATTGGATGCATACCCAACATTAAGATCATTTGTAATTGGTGCTAATTTAAAATTTTAATATTATGAAAAAGATATATATATCAATCTTTGTATTGGCAGCATTCACTTTTACAGGTTGTGCTGATGATTACTTAGATGTTAAACAAACAGAAACAGTTTCGGTAGATGATATCGAGTTGTTTAATAATGACAATGGAGCAAAAACATTTGTAACTTCTATTTACAGTAAGTTTTTAGACTGGGATATGAGCTCATTTGGGTGGATTGGATTAGCCAGTATTACATCTGATGATGCTGACAAAGGATCGATCCCTAGTGATACAGGTACAGATAAAGATGTTTTAGATGCTTTAACTTATAATGCATCAAATCCATCTGCCGAAAGTACTTTTAATGCAAACTATGACGGAATCAACAGATGTAACCAGGCATTAGCGATTCTTCCTAAATTAGATAAAGCTGATCCTGCATTAAGAGAAAGATTAATGGCTGAGGCAAAATTTTTAAGAGCTTTCATGTACTTTACTTTAGTAAAATGTTACGGAGGTGTGCCAATTGTAGATCACGTTTCCAGTATTCCATTATCAGCAGAAGATAAAGCAATGCAGTTAACTCGTAAAACAGCTGCTGAAGT
Source organism: Flavobacterium flavigenum (assembly GCF_027111255.2). Classification (NCBI taxonomy): domain Bacteria; kingdom Pseudomonadati; phylum Bacteroidota; class Flavobacteriia; order Flavobacteriales; family Flavobacteriaceae; genus Flavobacterium; species Flavobacterium flavigenum. The sequence continues at coordinate 5,139,601 of NZ_CP114285.2, forward strand.
GTATGCTTTTATTGAAAAAGATTTAACTGAGGCTGCAGCAGTTTTACCAAATAAATCTGAATATGCTGATGCTGAAAAAGCCAGAGCTTCAAAAGGAGCCGCTTATGCTTTATTGGCAAAAGTAAGTTTATATCAGAAAAAATGGCAAGACGTCGTAGACAACTGTAATCTGGTTACCGGCTATAGCATATCTCCAGATTATGCTAAAATGTTCAGATTAGAAGGAGAAAACGATGGAGAATCTATTTTTGAAATAAACGGTAATGGTGCAGTACCAACTCGTGGAATTCAAGGGTATTCTAATACTCAAGGTGTTCGTGATGCATGGGGATGGGGATTTAATCAGCCTTCTCAAAGTTTAGTAGATGCTTATGAAGCAGGAGATGTTAGAAAAGAGGCGACGATTATTTTTAGGGGGACAACCTTATATGACGGAAGAGTAATTCCAGTTGTTAGTGAAAACGATCCTAATCCGAGATACAATTATAAAGCGTATTCTTCTGCATATACAAGCGCATGGGAAACAGATGCTAATATTAAATATTTAAGATATGCTGAAGTTTTATTAATGAAAGCAGAAGCTTTAAACGAACTAGGGCAAACTTCAGAAGCTATTCCTTTGTTGAATCAAATCAGACACAGAGCAGGATTAGGAGATACTCCGGCAACTTCCCAAGATGATGTTAGAAAAGCAATATGGAAAGAAAGAAGAGTTGAATTAGCTTTTGAATTTGACCGATTCTTTGACTTAGTTAGAACTGGTCAGGCAAAAGATGCCTTCGCTGCTGACAAAAGTATTTATTTTCCTAATGGAAGAGTATTTACAGAAGGAAAAAATGAATTATTCCCAATTCCGGCATCATTCATATTACAAGCTGAAGGGATGTCTAAACAAAACCCTGGTTATTAATTAAAATCTTAAAATCACTTCCTTCATATACTGGAGGAAGTGATTATATAACAATTTCAAAATTTTTATAATGATTAGAATTTCAGTTTTATTTTTAGCGTTTACTTTTTTCAGTTGTGGATCGAATCCTTATAAATCAAAAGAAAATGTACAAGAAAATACTTCTGACACTGTTAGGTTAACAGATGAACAGCTTATTGATGCCGTACAAAAACAAACGTTTAAATACTTCTGGGATTACGCAGAACCTAATTCCGGTTTGGCCAGAGAGCGTTACCATCCAGACGGAAATTATCCTGAAAATGATTCGAATATTGTGACCACAGGCGGTTCAGGTTTTGGATTAATGGCTTTGGTTTCGGGTATGGCTCAAGGTTATATTACCAGAGAACAAGGAGTCGAGAGACTGAACAAAATTGCAGATTTTTTAAACAAAGCAGATCGTTTTCATGGGGCATGGCCGCATTGGATTGACGGAAATACAGGAAAAGTAAAACCTTTTGGAACCAAAGATAATGGAGGCGACCTGGTTGAAACTTCATTTTTGGTTGCAGGGATGATTACAGTTCGTGAATATTTTAAAGATGGTTCTGAAACAGAAAAAGCGGTCGCAAAAAAATATGATGCTCTTTGGAAAGGGATTGACTGGCAATGGTACACCAATAATAAAAATGTATTGTATTGGCATTGGTCACCAAATTACGCATGGCAGATGAATTTTCCATTACAAGGATATAATGAGTGTTTAATCACTTATGTAATGGCTGCATCATCACCAACTCATCCAATTGATGCAAAGGCATATCATGAAGGCTGGGCGAGAAGCGGAGGAATCGTTTCATCCAAAACAAAATATAATATTCCTCTAATTTTAAAACATAACGGAGCCGAAGAATTTGGAGGTCCGTTATTCTGGGCACATTATTCGTACTTAGGTCTGGATCCAAATCAATTAAGTGACCAATATGCTAATTATTGGGATTTAAATGCAAATCAGACCAAAATAAATTATGAGTATTGTGTAGAAAACCCTAACAAAATTCAAGGTTATGGACCAAATTATTGGGGATTAACAGCATCCTATTCCAGAAATCCAGACGGTTCTGTTGGTTACAATGCTCATATGCCAAGTAACGATCAGGGGGTTATTTCACCTACAGCAGCAATAAGTTCTATTGTTTATACGCCAAAAGAATCATTGGCTTTGATACGTAATTTATATGAAAATCATAAAAATGAAACTTGGGGAGATGCAGGCTTTTATGATGCTTTGAGTTTAGGAAACAAATGGGTGGCTAAACGCTATTTGGCAATCGATCAGGGTCCAGAAGTTGTAATGATCGAAAATTACCGTACAGGATTATTATGGAAATTGTTTATGAATGCACCGGAAGTAAAACAAGGTTTAACAAAGCTTGGATTCAAATCTGGAAAATACGGAATTTAAAAAACAGCATGAAATATAAATTAGCCATCTTATCTCTTTTGGTTTCCTTTTTTGGATTTGCCCAAAGTGAAACAACCGGAAAAATAAATACCGTCGTAATGGCGAAATATGAGTTGGGTTATGCTTTGCATCGGCCAGACAATCTGAAAGAGAAAAAGCCTCTAATCGTTTTTATTTCCGGAGATGGGGAAAAAGGAACTGATATCGAAAAGGTAAAAATTAATGGTCCTTTTAAATATTTAAAAACACATCAGTTAGATGCTTATGTTTTGGCGCCTCAATGCAAAGAAGATGAAAATTGGGATATTGAATCCATTTATCAGTTGATTGTAAAAATTCAGAAAGAAAACAAAATCGATTCAGAAAGAATATATGTTACTGGTTTGAGCTCAGGAGGATGGGCTTCATGGAATTTGGCTTTTGCACATCCGGATCTATTTGCCGCAAATGTACCTGTCGCTGGTTTTGTAGATTTAATTCAGTTAGAACACGCTTGTGAAATAGCCAATATTCCAACCAGAATTTTTCACGGATTATTGGATGATGTAGTGAATGTGAATTATGCGATTACAATTTATAAAGAATTGAAAAAATGTAATGCAAAAGATGTCAAACTGACCATTTTTGATGATGCAAATCACGATAGCTGGACAAGAGTTTATGACAATCCCGAAGTTTATGATTGGATGTTTAGACAGATTAAAATAAATAAAAAGAAATAAATACCACAGAATGAAAAATCGCCATTGTTCCGAACCAAAATAGGAATATGCAATGGCGATTATAAAAAGAATAAACATTATCTAATATGAAATGAGCATTACAGTAAATTGGTTTCAAACACCAATGAAAATATGCGAATTACATATGACAGATAAAAATCAATAAATATCTTCATATGAAAAAGAAATTAATCATACTGTTTTTAGGTTGTGCTGTTTTGGGTTACGCTCAAAAAAAGAATACTAAAAATGAAGTAAAAATTAAACCAAAGTCCGATTTTGTAGCAGAGTTAATGTCAAAAATGACTTTAGATGAAAAATTAGGTCAGTTAAACTTACCAACTTCAGGAGACATTACAACCGGTCAGGCAAACAGTTCGAATGTTGCCAAAAATATTGCTGAAGGTAAAGTGGGCGGTTTATTCAATATCAAGTCAGTGCAAAAAATTAAAGAAGTACAGAAAATTGCGGTTGAAAAAAGCCGTTTAAAAATTCCGCTGCTTTTTGGTATGGACGTGATTCACGGTTACGAAACAACATTCCCGATTCCGCTTGGATTATCTTGTACATGGGATCTGAATCTAATTGAAAGAAGTGCTCAGATTGCAGCGCAGGAAGCAAGTGCTGATGGTATCAACTGGACATTTTCTCCTATGGTTGACATTTCGCGGGATCCTCGTTGGGGAAGGATTTCCGAAGGTTCAGGAGAAGATCCGTACTTAGGGAGCCAGATTGCAAAAGCAATGGTGAACGGATACCAGCAGCACGATCTTTCTAAAAATAATTCCATTTTAGCCTGTGTCAAACATTTTGCCTTATACGGCGCTCCGGAAGCAGGTCGTGATTACAATACCGTAGATATGAGCCACATCCGAATGTTTAATGATTATTTCCCGCCTTACAAAGCGGCAGTTGATGCCGGAGTAGGCTCGGTGATGGCATCTTTCAATGAAGTAGACGGAATACCAGCAACCGGAAACAAATGGTTAATGACCGATGTGCTAAGAAAACAATGGGGTTTTAAAGGTTTTGTAGTTACAGATTTTACAGGAATTCCTGAAATGATCGAACACGGAATGGGAGATTTACAAACAGTTTCGGCTTTATCATTAAACGCAGGAGTTGAAATGGATATGGTGGGTGAAGGATTTTTGGGAACTCTGAAGAAATCTTTAGCTGAAGGAAAAGTTAAAATAGAAACCATTGATAATGCCGTTAAATTAATTTTAGAAGCTAAATACGATTTAGGATTATTCCACGATCCGTATAAATATTGCGATCCGAAAAGAGCCAAAACAGAAATTTTTACAACAGCAAGCCGAAAGGAAGCCCGTGAGATTGCAGCACAGTCATTGGTTTTATTAAAAAATCAAAATCAGGTGTTGCCTCTTAAAAAATCAGGAACTATTGCCCTTATCGGACCTTTGGCAGATGCAAAAAATAATATGTCAGGAACCTGGAGTGTAGCTACTGTAGGCGAAAAATGTATCTCATTACTGCAGGGAATTCAGGATGTAGGCGGAAAATCGGTAAAAGTCCTTTACGCGAAAGGGAGCAATCTGGATTATGACGAAACTTTTGAAACCAATGCTACGATGTTCGGTAAAACCTTAAATCGTGATCCTCGTCCTAAAGAAGAATTAATTGCCGAGGCTTTAAAAGTGGCGGAACAATCAGATGTAATTGTGGCTGCCTTGGGCGAATCTGCAGAAATGAGCGGAGAATCCAGCAGCCGTACCAATTTAGAAATTCCGCAGGCGCAGAAAGATTTGCTGAATGCTTTGCTAAAAACCGGAAAACCTGTTGTATTGGTTTTGTTTGACGGACGTCCTTTGGTTTTAAATGATGAAAATGCAACCGTTCCTGCCATTTTAAACGTCTGGTTTGCTGGAAGTGAAGCAGGCCACGCTATTGCAGATGTTTTATTTGGAGATGTAAATCCTTCCGGAAAACTAACTACAACTTTCCCAAGAAGCGTGGGTCAGGTACCAATTTATTACGCACACAAAAACACAGGAAGACCGCTTTCAAATACAGAAGGAAAGTTCGAAAAGTTCAGATCAAATTATATTGATGAAAGAAACGAGCCTTTGTTTCCATTCGGATTTGGGTTAAGCTACACCACTTTCGAATATTCAAACCTTAAAATTTCATCTGATAAAATGAATTTTGATGGAAAATTGAAAGTAACGGTTGATGTAACAAATACCGGGAATTTTGACGGAAAAGAAACCGTTCAGTTATATATCAGGGATTTAGTAGGTTCGGTAACAAGACCGGTTAAAGAACTAAAAGGTTTCCAAAAAGTAACACTTAAAAAAGGAGAGAAACAAACAGTAAGTTTTGACATTACTGTTGAGGATTTAAAATTTTATAACTCTGATCTACAATTCGTAGCAGAGCCCGGACAGTTTGATGTTTTCGTAGGAGGAAATTCGGCTTCCGACAAGAAAGTTAGTTTTGAGTTAACTAAATAGTTGGTTTGTTATTAGTAATTGCCCTTCGTACTGGTTATACGAAGGGCTTTTTTTTAAATTTAAATTGAAACACAAATAGTTTAAGATTTAAACGCACAGTTTGTCATTCCGTAGGAATTTAAAAACATTGTTTCCCTAAAATCTGAAATTTACATGAAAAGACAAGATTGCCATTTTTCAATTGCATTCGTCTGTTTATAAAACACAAAATGATGAAAATAATTTATTCAATTCTATTTTTACTGTTGCTGATTGGTTTTAATTTTAAGACATCTGCTCAAAATAAACCTGGTAAAACAGAATGGTTTGATCCTTCCAGGCCTGCAACAACTTACTGTAATCCAATAAATATTGGTTACAATTATACAACACACAATCACAACGGAATTCCGGAATCCCGTCGTTCCAGTGCTGATCCGGTAATTATTATGTACAAAGGCGATTATTATTTATTTGCTACGAATCAGGCGGGGTTCTTTTGGAGTAAAGACATGTCTGACTGGAATTTTGTTTACGGAAGTTTCCAGAGACAGCCGGGCGATGATGATCAGTGTGCTCCGGCAGCCTGGGTGGTAAATGACACTTTATTTTACGTAGGCTCAACCTGGAAAAGAGATCACCCAATCTGGAAAACAGCCGATCCAAAATCGGGAAGATGGACACGTCACGTAGATAAAGCAATGTTGCCAACCTGGGATCCTGCGATTTTTCAGGATGATGACAAAAAAGTATACATGTATTACGGCTCAAGCGGAAAACTGCCTGTTGTAGGTGTTGAGGTTGATTATAAAACCTGGCTTCCAAAAGGAAATCAGGCAGATTATGCAACATTATATAAAGCAACCGAGGTTGAAGATATTCAAAAACCATATGGTCAGATTAAAGAAGTAGCTATTCTCGATCCTTCAGCTCATGGCTGGGAACGTTTTGGACCCAACAACGACATGGAACCTGCACCATGGGGAAATTTTATTGAAGGTGCCTGGATGACCAAACACAACGGAAAATATTATATGCAATATGGCGCGCCGGCAACTGAATTTAAAGGTTATGCCAATGGCGTTCATGTAGGAGACAATCCACTTGGACCTTTTACTTATCAAAAACACAATCCGATGTCGTATAAGCCGGGCGGATTTGTAATTGGTGCGGGACACGGAAATACTTTTGAAGACCATTATGGGAATTATTGGAACACCGGAACCTGTAAAATCTCCATAAAAGACCGTTTTGAACGCCGTATCGATATGTTCCCTGCCGGATTTGATAAAGATGATGTGATGTATTCGATCACAGCTTACGGCGATTTCCCAATTGTATTGCCAACAAGCCAGCGTGACCAGACAAAAGGAGCGTCATCAGGATGGATGCTGCTTTCATATAAAAAGCCAGTGACGGTTTCTTCTTCAGAAGAATGTATGGAAGTCGAAACACACCGAATGGACAATGGAGGAAAAAAAGTCTATGAGAAATTCTGCTATGGCCCTGAAAATTTAACAGATGAAAATATCCAGACCTATTGGTCGGCTAAAACCAGTAATCCGGGCGAATGGCTTCAAATGAATTTAGGAAGGCCAATGGAAATAAAAGCTTTACAGATTAATTACGCAGATCATAAAGCAACGCAGTTTAATAAGGCAATGGATATCTATTACCAGTATAAAATTTTCATGTCGGATGACGCTGTAAACTGGACTTTGGTTGTAGATAAATCTAAAAATGACAAAGATGCACCTCACGATTATGTTGAACTCACAAAATCAATTAAGGCACGTTACATTAAAATGGAAAACATTCACAACGCTACCGGGTTGTTTGCTATTTCAGATTTCAGGGTTTTTGGTGATGGATTAGCAGCAAAACCAAAAGCGGTTGCTTCTTTTAAAGTAAACAGAAACAAAGCAGATTCAAGAAATGCGATGATTTCATGGAAAAAACAACATGATGCAATCGGATATAATATTTATTATGGTATTGATCCCGATAAACTGTATAACAGCATTATGGTTTACGGAGATAGTTCGTATGATTTTAGAGGTCTGGATAAAGGCACAAAATATTATTTCACCATTGAAGCCTTTAACGAAAACGGAATTGGCACAAAAAATAAGATTATCGAAGTAAAGTAATTTTTATTTAGGGAATTTATAAAAGCCCTGACTGCAAATTGTAGAATTTGTAAATCAGGGCTTTTTTGTGAAAAGGCTGAAGAAAAAATCTGACAGATCTGGAGATTTTTTGTTTCTTTGTTGAAGAAGTCAGAATGCAGTCCATAACGCCATAACCTAAAAAAATCATGAAAAAAACAATTCTTTTGACCGTTTCAATTTTAAGCGGATTGTTATCTTTTGCCCAATCAAACGAAGAAAAAAACATTAAACTATTCTATAAAAAAACCTTAACCGATTCTAAATGTTACACTTGGTTAGAGTATTTGTCTAACGATATTGGGGCTCGTTTATCGGGTTCTCAAAATGCTCAATTGGCCGTTAATTATACCAAAACACAATTAGAAAGTTTAGGATTGGATAAAGTGTACCTGCAGGAAGTTATGGTGCCGCATTGGGTGCGTGGCGAAAAAGAAACCGCTTTTATCTTAGATGGAAAAGTAAAAACAGCAGTGCCAATTTGTGCTTTGGGAGGCTCTGTGGCAACCCCAAAAACCGGACTTACCGCTGAGGTGATAGAAGTGCAGGGAATTGAAGAATTAAAAACCTTAGGTGATAAAGCAAAAGGAAAAATTGTATTTTTTAACCGACCGATGAATCCTGAAAATATTGAAACTTTTAAATCATACGGAGCTTGTGTTGATCAGCGATTTGCAGGTGCAAAAGAAGCAGCTAAACTTGGTGCCGTTGGAACAATTGTTCGTTCGATGAATTTGCGTTTAGACGATTTTCCTCACACCGGAGCTCAGAGTTATGGAGATTTGCCAAAGGAACAATATATTCCAACTGCTGCCATCAGTACAAATGGAGCCGAATTATTAAGTGCTACTTTAAAAAATAATCCTGCGTTAAAATTTTATTTCAAACAGTCCTGCGAAACTTTGCCGGATGTTCTTTCATACAATGTTATTGGAGAATTGACAGGAACCGTAACGCCTGAAAATATTATGGTTGTGGGCGGTCATCTGGATTCGTGGGATCTGGCAGATGGTTCACATGATGATGGTGCAGGTGTTGTGCAAAGTATGGAAGTGGTTCGTATTCTTAAAAGTTTCAATTATAAACCTAAAAATACCATTCGTGTTGTTTTGTTTATGAATGAAGAAAATGGCGGAAAAGGAGGAGCCAAATACGAAGAAATTTCCAAGCAAAAGAATGAGAACCATATTTTTGCTTTAGAAAGTGATTCGGGCGGATTTACACCAAGAGGTTTTTCAATCGAAGCAGACGATGCTAATTTGAAGAAAATACAAGGTTACAAAGATCTTTTCGAACCTTACTTAGTACATAGTTTCACCATTGGGCACGCAGGTTCAGATATTGGTCATTTAACCTCAAAAGCTATTGTTAAGGCAGGCTTAAAACCTGATTCACAGCGCTATTTTGATTACCATCATGCGGCAAACGATAAATTTGATGCCATCAACAAAAGAGAATTGGAATTGGGTGCAGCGACTATGACTACTTTGCTTTATTTGATTGATCAGGGTGGGATTATTCTTCCGGGGGCTAATTGATTTTTATAAGCAATATTTAAAAGTTAGTGATAACTCATAATAAAAAGTGTAAACACAACAGGGAGTCTTAAAATGAAAAATGACAATATAAAGAAATATGAATGCTGGTTTTTAGTCAACCAACATATTTTTGAAAAAGAATTTGAGGCAATTGAACAAAAAGCTGTAAAAGTATTCCTTGATTTTATTTCCCATAAAAATTATGGTTTAAGTATTGGACTTTTTCGCTTTGACATTTATGTTGAACCAAAAATAAATTTTGGGCGGCAAACGGATAGTATTTATACTTCTTGTGCTCATTTGTCTGCACATATTCACAAACAACTTTTTGACACAGGAAATGATGAAGATAAATTGAAGTTACTTCTTAATGCTTCTTTGATTTTACTGAAATATTTAGCCCAAAGGGTTCTTTTACCAAAAGATTTTGATGCAGACAATTTGTTTTCGGATTATAAAGTATATTTAAAAAGTAAATCGTTGTTATTAGATCAGATTGAAACAGAAAGAGCTATTATCAAATTTTTTGATACTACCCGTTTTCTTTTCAGACGAACAGAAACAATAGAAGTTGATAAAAGTAAAATCCATTTTGATCTTAATGAAATTCAGGATTTTATAAATAATGAGATTGCTGGCAAAACATTCGGTAAATCTGTTACTACTGTAGATTTTGGTTTTGAACTATATGACTACAATGGTAGCTTTGCAACATTTATGAAACAGACAGAGAACTATAAGAGATACGGAACGAAATACAAAAACTATCTCGTAGTCAAGCACTTTGATTATTCCGAATTAAAAAATAATAATCAAGCGCAACAGTATCAATTATTGAAGGCAAAAATTTTAGAAGGCATAAATGATTATGACAACTTAAAAAGAAAGCCTAAGGATTTTGATAAGGAAGGATTTTATAAAATAATGGAGAACATACTGATCAACTATCAAAAACAAAAAGATTGCAGTTTATAATTTAATTGCCATAACATAGTACAAAAGCGCAATAGGTTTCTATCTGGTGCTCGTTTCAACGAGTAGCAACTTACTTTTTTAGCTAAATAAAGCGTTTTTAAACCGAATAATCTAATGAAACAATTAATCATTATAATCATATTTCTTTTTTTCTCAAATTGCTACCTATTTGGACAGAAATACGTTTTAAAGAATGAAAAAGTAATTTATTCTTTCCAAACAAACAATGGAAAACTAATGACTCTTTGTAGTGATAAAACGGGGGAATATATTGTTTATCGATTTGGAACAAAGGATAATGTTGAATTAGAATTCCCAAACAACAAAGATAAATCAAGTTGGAACAAATTTGAATATTCGTATTGGCTAAGAGGAGGTGGAATACAAAATGAGGGTATTGATCTTAATTATGTTGCATTTACAATTGAAAAGACTAAATATGTAATTTATGATACTTATTTCGCTAATGGAGAAAAATATGAAGTCGGCATCAGAATTATTAATTTAGAAAACAATAAAACAGTAAAAATCAAAGGAAATAGAAAAACTCAAAAAGGAACTTTGATAGACTTCAGGTTTGATAAATCAATAAAAGAAGGTGAAGAACTCTATGATTAAATTACTACATTCTAAAGCCTTGTGGATTCAAGATTTCATCGCAACACTATAATAAAAAACCACAATAGGAATATTACTCAACAGCAGCAAAATTTTAACCGCTACATCTTTCCGTTCATCATATAATTTTACAAAACGGCCAACCAGATGCAACAGCATGATTCCATTTAGAAGCAAAGCCGAAACAACAAACGGAAAAGCAAATACCAAAACATTTGAGTTTTTGTTGGTGAACATATAAGCGGCAAATAAAACAGTACTAATTATAAAAGTTCCAATTACCAATTCAATAGTTTCTGTTTCCTGTGAAAGTTTTTGATTTGTAGTTTGCATAAGATTAAATATTAAAAATGTGTTGAATCGTTTTGACAGGTACTAAAAGCATGTTAGAAAAATCCAGGTAATAAAAAGAATGTGCTTTTTTGCCTCTTTTGTATTGCTCAATAAAATACTGAATTTGTTTAAGGTAGAATGGAGTACCAGAAAAGATGACTAAAAACAAATACAAACTTCTCTTTCCGTTTCCTAAAAGGTAATACTGCATCCCGATTTCATCAGGAACTGAAATTCCGGTATTGGTTAAAACATGAATTACATCATGATCTTCTAATTTTGGCTGCATATCAAAATGATTTTCATTCAGAAACTTTCCTAATCCAAATCCTAAAGTGCCTTCCGGATAGTTCAGGAGCGTTACTTTGTCAACTTCCCAGGGTTTGTTTCTTTTAAAGAATTTTTGATAGGGCACTTTGCTACATTCATAAAGTTTTTCGATTAGTTTATCTTTCATTTTTTTAGTTTTTAAAAAGTTCTTTGTAATTCAAAGTATTTGAATAAATAAAAAAACATAATGTCAAGTAATGATATAATATTATGTTTTATAAAGTACTTTGAGTTGCAAAGTAAATAATAATATAAAAGACTGCCAAATAAAATAACAGTTATTTTTATAATGAATAATGCTCTATTTTTATTTAAAAAGTTACGTGTTGTTATTTATATTTGCCTGAAAATATAAATCAGAATCGTATAAATTGACTATTAATATGAAGAAATTATTTGTTGCAGTATTGCTGTTTTTTTCTGTGATTGGCGTTAAAGCACAGGTTGTAGGTCTTGAAGTGGGAGATATAGCTCCAGAAATTGATCTTCCGGATACAAAAGGGGAAAAGATAGCACTTTCATCTTTAAGAGGAGGTCTTGTATTAGTTGACTTTTGGGCTTCGTGGTGTGGGCCTTGTATCAAAGAACAGCCTGAATTATTAAAATTATACAACGCATATTCCGGAAAATTAGATATTTACGGAGTTTCATTAGATACAAAAAAGCCAGTTTGGACAGGAGTGATAACCAAACTCAAACTTCCATGGACACAAGTAAGTGATTTAAAATACTGGAGTTCAGCAGCAGCAACTGACTATATGGTGCAAGCACTGCCGTTCAATGTTTTAGTAGATAAAAACGGAATTATTCTGGCGAAAAATATTCATGGTAACAAATTAAATGAACTGGTAAAAGAATTGTTGACACAATAATTGCTTTATACAATTTTGCAGATCAATCTAAATTAGACTGATCTGCAAAATTTTAATTTTCCTTAATATATTTTGCCACATCCACCATTGTTGCAACCCAAATATCTTTTTTTCTTTTCTTTAAATATTCCAGTAATTTTCGGTGTTCTTCTAAATCGACATTAAGGGCATGTTCGCCGCCTACACCGTGAAAAAGAAAAACAATAAATGAGCCTTTTTTTTCGGCCTCTTCAACTTCTGCTATCATTTTTTCAGCTGTACTTCCGTTTTCAAAAAAAGAATTTACATTAGAAAAATCAACTTCCTTCTTGTTTAAATAACCGGGCGAAACCCCTCGGGCAGCAACAAAATCATTTTTTAAAAAATTGTAATACAAAGTATCTTTAATCCTGAAATCGCCACACGGATAAGCAAACGTACGCTCGTTTTTTCCGTCAATAGCTTTTAGTAAAGTGTTTGTAATCCGGGTTTCGTTAACTGCCCTTGCAACAGTATATTTCGACAAATCAGTTTCAGATGTTACAAATTCCCTTCCAGGCATATTTCCGTTGCACGGATGGTTTAAAGTATGATTCCCAAGTTCATGTCCTTGTTTGGCAGCGGCTCTCCATTCTTCGATTCTCTGGGAAACAACAGGCGAGGATCCTATCAGATAGAAAGTTCCTTTAAACTGATACGAATTAAGCATCGGAATAACTTTGTCAAGATGGATATTTAACGCATCATCATACGTTAGTACAACAGCACATTTTTTACCATTCCAGTTTCTGTTTTGTTCCTGGGCAAAAATGATGGCTGAAAACAGAAAAAAGATCATAGCAACTATTATGTTTTTGAAGTTTCTGTTTAATAGTTTATAAAAAATTAGGGTCATGTCAGTAAAGTTATTTAATAGTTTTCAATAGTTCTGATCTGAAATATATGAAAAAACTTAAGAAAAAATATAAAAAAACAGGGTTTAATTTCTTCGGTTTTTGGAAGATTACTTCAAATAGAAAATAGCTATCTTTACACTCATTTATTATTTATTTCATGGAAGAAAATAAACATGTAACGATATACGATATTGCTAAAAAATTAAATTTAGCAACTTCAACAATTTCCAGGGCTTTACAGGATCATCATACTATTAGTGATAAAACAATAAAAAAAGTAAAAAAAACTGCAGAAGAAATGGGGTTTGTACCCAATACTTTAGCAGCTGGCTTACGCGGCAATAAAACCAAAACCATAGGCGTTTTAATTCCGACCGTTACTCAGCCTTTTTTATCTTCATTGATCAGCGGTATCGAGATTGCGGCTCAAAAAGCGGGTTATACAGTAATTATTATGCAGTCGCACGACTCTTCTGAAGAAGAGGTTAATATGGCTAAGTCTTTGTACAGCAACCGTGTAAGCGGTGTTATTTGTTCATTGGCTATGGAAACCAGGGACACTTCACATTTTTTGCAATTTTCGAACAATAATATTCCTTTAGTGTTTGTGGACAGGGTTCCTAAGGATTTCAATACTTTCAGGGTTATTATCGATAATTATTCTGCGGGTTATAAAGCGACCAAGCATCTCATAGAGCAAGGCTGCCTCCGTATCGCGCATTTAACAGCAGGATCTGAATTTGGTAATTTATATAATGAAAGAAGAAGAGGTTACATCGCAGCTTTAAAAGATCATAATTTACCTGTGGATGAAGAACTGATTGTGAATTTAAAATCAGTTACTTATGAAGAAGGAGTAATGGCAAGCAATAAATTGTTTGATTTAAATCCAATTCCTGATGGTATATTTGCGGCTGGGGATATTATTGCCGTAAGTGCTGTTCAGACGGCCAAAAAGAGAGGAATTAAAGTTCCGGAAGATATTGCTGTTATTGGATTTAATAATGACCCTATTTCTCAAATCATTGATCCGCCTTTATCAACGATAACGCATCCGGCTGAAAAAATGGGTAAAGCTGCTGCTGATATTATCATTAAAAATCTAAAAAAAGCAAAGGGCGATGAGGTTAAGGAAATTACTTTCCTTAATACTGAGGTTTTGGCAAGGGAGTCTTCGGCTAGGAGGTAGTTTGGAGAGATTCCAAAAAAATCACGTCAATTTGAAAAGTTACCATTTTTTGGTAACTTAGCTAAAAAAATTATGGGACGAAATACTTCTATATCGCTTGGTGATCATTTTGAAAGTTTTATTGAAAATAGTGTTAACGATGGAAGATTCAATAATGCAAGTGAAGTTGTCAGAGCGGGTCTGCGTCTTTTAGAAGATGAAGAAAACAGAATAATTGCTTTAAGAAAAGCAATAAATGACGGAATTGATAGTGGACGTGCAGTAGACTTTGATGCTAAAAAGTATCTTGAAGCTTTAAAAGCAAGAAAAAAATCAAATGGCTAAATACTATTTGACAAATAAAGCTGTTGAGGATTTATCTGAAATTTGGGATTATACAATTGAAGTTTGGTCTGAAATGCAAGCTGAAAAGTATTACGGTTTGCTTTTATCAACATGTGACGATTTGGCAAATAATCCAGAACTTGGAAGGAATTATGATATAATTACAAAAGGAATATTGGGTTTTAAATCAGGCGAGCATATTATCTTTTACTCAATTATATCAAAGAATGAAATAGAAGTCGAAAGAATTCTTCACGGAATGATGGATTTGAAAAGCAAACTATAAAAAAATATAATACTCAATTAAGATCATTACAATTTGGATTTAAATTTAGAAATCTTAAAATTCTTAGATTTAATAATTTTGCCATCATCTGTAATCATGATACAGCTATAATCAGGATCCTGATTAATAAAATCCATTCCCATTTTTTTTCCCAAAACCATTAATGAGGTACTAAAACCATTGGCGACTTCAGCTTTAGGACCAAAAACAGTAACACTGCACAAACCCGTAGCAGGATATCCTGTTGCCGGATTGATGATGTGCGAATAGCGTTTACCGTTAAAAACAACAAACTTTTCATAATTGCCGGATGTTGTCACAGCACCTCCGTTTAAAGGAACTACAGCAAAGATATCGTCTGGATGAAAAGGATTTGTAATTCCGATGTTCCAGTCCCTGCCATTAGGCTGTTTTCCCCAGGTAGTCATATCGCCTGAAGCATTTACGATCCCGGATTTTATTCCTTTTGCCAGCATCATATCACGGCATCTGTCGGCAGCATATCCTTCTCCTAAAGCGCCAAAACCAATTTTCATTCCTTTTAATCTCAGGAAAATGGTGGAGTTTACACTATCTAAAATAATATTTTTGTAGCCCACTTTCTCTACCGATTTTTTGATGGCTTCCGCCGAAGGCATTTCGGTCATGGATCCATCAAATTTCCAAACACGGTCTAAGGCAGCAAAACTCACATCAAAAGCTCCATTGGTTTTTTTAGATAATTCGATTGCTCTCTGCATCAATTCAAAAACCTCCTGATCTACTTTTACGGGTTTGATTCCTGCATTTTGATTTACTTCTGAAACCTGCGAATCAGGTTTCCAGTCCGAGATTAGGTTTTCAATCCGGCTGATTTCTGCTATCACTTCATTAATGCTTTGTTCAGCTGTGAGAGTATCATTTGCAACAATGCGAATATCAAAACGTCCACCCATTAACAAAGTTGTTCTTTTACGCAATACCTGTGAATGCACTGAAAAACTCCAGAGAAGAATAAAAAGAAATAAAATTTTAGAATAACAGAGTTTCATTTGATATAAAAATATTAATGGTAATCTAATGGTTATAATTCGTAAACAAAAATATAAGCACATAGGAACATAGTTTTTAAGATTAAGGCTTGAAAAAAAAGAATACAAAGAGAAACACATTTTTCTCACATGGCTATGTGTTTTAGAAATAAGTGAAACGTCTTTTTTTAAGACAAGGATGAACTATTATTCTATGTGTTAAACAATTAAATAAATTAATAGCAATCAGTTAGTAATTGTCCGTTTTTCTTATAATCATAAAGATTTTTAATGCTGTTTATCAGACATAACTCGTTCAGAATTGCTTCAACATCTTTTTGCATGGCTAGCGAACCGCAAATCATGATAACACCGCCTTGCTGTAATAAATCAATAAAAAAATCAGCGTCACGTTTTATTAAATCCATCACGTAAATGTGGTCTCCTTCACGTGAAAGTGCCAAATGAAAACCCATAAGTTTTTGTCTCTGAATCATTTCATCTGAAAACTTTTTATAACCTGAAACGGTTTCGGTTTCAATTCTGAAGCCAGAGTATAAATGGGTTTCCGTTTTTTTCTTGTTTTGCTCAATCATTCCCAGAAAGGGTGCAATTCCGGTTCCGTTAGAGATCAGGGCTACTTTTGGAGCTTTGTCTGGAAAATGAAAAGACTTGTTGCTTATGATTCGGGCTTTGAGGATATTTCCTATTTCAAGATTATTTAAAAATCCAGAACCTAATCCATGAGGATGCAGTTTGACAACCAGCTGAATGTTTCCGGAATGATTTCCGATAGAGTAGAGGCGTTCGCGCGAATCATTAGCAGGATAAATGGCCAGTAAATCTCCGGATTTGAATTTAGCCCGCATATTGGCCCGTAATGTTAGGATAAAAGTATGTTCTGTTTCAGAAATAGCTGTTTTGTCTAAAACCATGAGTTTTTGCAGTCCTTTGGGAACATGGTTGTATAAAGACGGAGTAACAGCTAACGGAATTCCGGTTTTTTTACTCCATAACTTCACCCAGTTTACAAATTCAACTGCCGATTTATCATTAACGGTCTGCAGTTCCAGAAAACGTTCTGCCCAGTTTTGGTTTTCTAAAAGCTGATCGATTTCAACTGCAAACTTGCAAAAGTCGGGATACGATTCTGAACCAAAGCCTACTACTGAAAAATTGATTTTTTGTTGTTGATGCTGTTTGTTCAAAAGCGATTTAAACTGCGTTCCGTTTGATGGGGCATCACCTAAACCGTGCGTTGAAGAAAAAACAATAATATGCTCCGCTTTTGGATACACAGAAAACCGGTTCAATTCGGATATAAAAGCCTTGTGTCCCTGATCGGTTAATTGGTTCAGAATTGCATTGGCAAACCTGAAAGTGCTCCCGTTTTCAGAACCCACTAAAAGAATGATACTACTTTCGTGAGCTTTATATTTATTTTTTATACGGCTGGAGCGTCGTTTTAGAGTAATCGTAAATCCCGAATAAATAAAGAAAAGGATATTGACACAGGCTAAAGCCAAAATGATAGCCCAGACTGCATTTATTCTTCCTGTATGAAGATCAAGACTCAACGCAGATAACGGAACGGTATTAGGGAAGCGTTTTTCTGAAACAACAGCTCCCGTAATCTGATTTACTTCAATTTCACGGTCTTTTAATTCGATGATGTAGTATTCTTCCGGATCATCCGTAAAAGGGAATTCTATTTTTTTTATATCAGAAAGAAAGGTATTTTTGAATATGGAAGTTTTTTTCGCTTCTTCCGATAGTTCCGTTTTTACAGGCTTTACTTTGTTATCACCCATAAAAAAGTTGAATCTTTCAAGCGAAAGATAAGTTCCGGTGAGTGCAATAATGAAAATCGGAATTAAAGCCAGTCGTCCTAAAACGACATGGTAATACTGCGCAAAATATTCTTTAATGACTTTAGAAAAGAAATTTCGGATTCCGCGCTGTCTTTTCAAAACAAGAACAAAACCCGAAATTGATATTAGTAGTAGGCAAAAAGAGATTGTTCCCACAAAAAAACGTCCAGCTTCATGAAGAAACAAAGAGCGGTGAAACCCCGTAATCCATTGAATAAATTCGCTTTTTTTCTCAGGCGTACCTAATATTTTACCTGTTTTTGGATCGATGTAAGCGTTAATGTCATCTCCATTTTCGTCAATTGCCTGCAGGGTTACAAACTGGTTGTAATCGACACTCAACTCTGTAATTTCAGGATATGCTTTTCTTAGTACTGGCAGTGTTTCCCCTAAAGTTATCTGATTAAAACCGGCTCCTTTGTATGGCAGTGTCTTTTCCTGGGCCGCATCAATCGCCAGAATGATTCCGGTTACCGAAGCCAAAATTAAAAAAACAGAAGAAAATAAGGCCAGGGAAAGGTGTGCGTAACGCCAGAAAGATAGAGTCATTGCGTGTTTTATAGAGAAGTAATCAGATTATATTTTATTTAGTCTTACGTATCTGATGTAGCCTTTGCCCTCTGTTTTTGCAGCAATCCCTTCAGTTGTAAGCGGAATTTCAAGATCGTTTACGTAATATTTCTGATCTTCGACAGCCGATTCAAAACGTAATTTATAACCTTTGTTGATTTTGGAATCTTCAATTTCTATAGAAGTAATACTACGGTCTCCACCCGTAACAGAAGCACCGGTTTTGGCGCTTATATCTTCAGTTTTTTTAGTATGAAATTTGTTCCATTCTTTCAATGATTTATACCATTTTTTATCGTCACCCATTACATAAAGCGTTTTTTCATACTCTCCTTTGGCATTGATAAGCGAAACTACGATGTAAGCTCCTTCACCCATGTAGTTTGACATTTGAAGCATACATTTATATTTTGAGGCCTGTGCATTTATAGTAAAAGAAACAAAACATACAAGGGCGCCCGTAAGAGCAGTTTTAATAATAGATTTCATTTGAAATTGATTTGTTTTTATTGGAAATTGGAAAAAAATTGAAGTTGTATTAAGTTACTTTAAAAATTCAACTGAAATATTACTTTTTGCAAGTGACTCATTTTCCTTTGCCAGAGCATAAGCGCTTTCGTCAAATTCAGTGATAATTTCTTTTTTCGCACCTATAGATAAAAGATATTTCAGTATTGTATCGTCTTTGGCAACCATTGCAGCTTTATGCAAAGCTGTTAAACCATCTTTGTTTTTGGTATTGATGTCGATGTTTAAATCAGCTATCTTTTTCAGCAATGCTAAATCATTTTTGATCACAGCTAAATGGTATAATGTATTTCCGTCTTTTTGAGGAGTGGCTAAATTTAATCCTTTATCCTGTAGTAATTTTGCCTTGGCTGCAAAAGCATCTTGTTTTGCATTAGCACCTTCCTGACCACGTCCCATCATTTGAGGGCGATAAGAATTAACCAGATAGACGCCTAAATTGTTGTCATCATTATCTTTTATATTCACATCGGCACCTTTAGCCAAAAGCAAATTTACAGCATCAGCACTTCCGTATTTAACCGCATTTGTCAAGGCAGATTCGCCTTTTAAATTTTGAAGGTTTACATTTTTTGCTAAAGGAAGCAAAAGTTCCAAACCCGAAGTTTCCCTTGCAGAAGCAGCAGCCATTAATGGCGTATTGCCTTCTTTATCTGCTTTGTTCGGATCAACACCTTTACTTATGAAATAGTTGATAATTTCTGTCTGGTTTGGTTTACCTGCCAAAAGATGTAAAACATTTTGTCCTGATTTATTAAGTGCAGTCGGCTTAATTTTTACTTCTTCAACCAGATATTTGTAAGTTTCGATTGTATTGGTCTCTCTTCGGCTTCCCTGTGCAGCAGTAAAAAGTGCATCATCATTTGGCTTAACACCCTTTTCAAGAAGTTTTTTCAATAGTATTATATTTCCTGATCTTGCAGCGTATGTAAAAGCTGTATTACCATCATTATCCACATCTTTTAAGGACATTCCTTTTGTAGCAAAATATTCAGCAGCTTTTAATTCTTTGTCGGATGAAATAGCCAATAATAACAGGTTGGCACCATTTTGATATTTTTTCTTAGGGTCTATTCCGGCTTTAAAAAAAGCCTCATAAATTTCAGGATTGCTTTGTCCGCTACTGGCTGCTGCCGTCACTGGGAAAGCACCGTGGCTGTCTTCTAAGTTAACATCAGATCCTTTAGCAATCAGATATTTTACAATTTCAGCATTTCCTTTTCCTGAAGCCCAATGAAGATAAATTCGGTTATCGTGTGTTGGCTTATTTATTTCATTTCCTGGCTGTTCTAATAAAAATTTTATGGTTTCTGTTGGAGCATCATTATTAATTGCCATTACAACTGCATCAAAAGCATTTGATGTTGAGGCAGAGGGGCTGTTTCCCTTTGCTATTTCTGCCTTTACAGCTTCAACATTGGGAGCTGTTTTCCAAAAAGATTGTTCTAATAATATGTTTTTTTGCTGGGCATTTACGAATGCCGAAGCTACTAAGGCTAAAGAAACAAAAAGGTTAGTTTTCATAAATTCTGTAGAATTCTTTATTAATAGATTTGAAGTATTTGATTCATTTATCACCAAAAGGTTTAAATCGAGTTGAAATTAAATTATTTAGAATAAATAAAAATAAGGCAAATATAAAAATAAATAATAAAATAGCAATGTTTATTTTGGATCAGTGAAAGTTTTAAAATAATTATAATCACTCCAGATTGGGTATGTATTGATGTTATTTTTATTAAGGAAAATTATATAAGTAATAGGGTGAATTTTATAAATTTTACTAGTTTAAATTTTAGATTTTTGTATTTAATTTAAAATTTAAAGCCCAAATTATGAAAAATACAAACTATATTATGAGTCTTTCGATGGCAGTATTGACATTATTTAGCTGTTCGAATGATGATAAAGCTTCGAGTGATCCGGGAACACCAACAAATCCGGTTGAGAATAATTCACCCAACACAGCCTATACACCTGCATTTGAAGGTCAAACCAGAATTGGTGGGCTTCAGACTAATACAGAATATGAAGCAAAAATTATCACATCAGGATTAACAAGTCCATGGGGTGTCAAAAGTCTTCCTGATGGCAGGCTTTTAGTTACTGAAAAAGCAGGAAATATGCGTATTGTGAAAGTGACTGGAGAAGTAAGTGCAGCAATTACCGGTTTACCAGCTGTTAATGCTTCAAATCAGGGAGGTTTATTAGGTTTATGTCTTGATCCTGATTTTGCATCAAACCGAATGATTTACTGGGTCTTTGCTGAAGCAGGAACAGGAGGAAATAGAACTGCAGTTGCCAAAGGAAAATTATCAAATGATGAAAAAACAATCGAAGGCGCTACAGTAATTTATCGTGCAAATCCGGCAAATCCAAGTGATCTTCATTATGGTGGACGTATTCTTTTTGATAAAACTGGAAACCTTATCGTTAGTACAGGAGAGCGTTCTGTTTTAGAAACCAGACCATTGGCTCAGTCAGTTACGGCTGCCTTAGGAAAAGTAATCCGTATAACTAAAGACGGGCAGCCAGCATCAGGTAATCCAAATTTTAATCAGGCAGGAGCTTTACCAGAATTGTATAGTATAGGACATAGAAATCCGCAGGGACTGGCACTTCATCCAGATACAGGTGAAATCTGGCTGAGCGAGCATGGACCCCGAGGAGGTGATGAAATCAATCGTTTAAAAGCGGGTTCAAACTACGGATGGCCAGTTATTACTTATGGAATTGAGTATGGCGGACAAAAGATAGGTGAAGGAATCCAGAAAAAAGAAGGTATGGAACAGCCTGTTTATTACTGGGATCCTGTTGTGTCGCCTAGCGGAATGACGTTTTATAAAGGTAATCGCGTGCCAGAATGGGAGAACAACTTATTTATAGGTGCATTAAGTGGTCAGCACATTATACGTCTTGCCATTAAAGACAATCGGGTTATTGGTGAAGAAAGACTTCTGGTTAGCGAAGGTCAGCGATTTAGGGATATTACCCAAGGAAATGACGGAGCTTTATATGCAGTAACTGATGGGGGAAGACTTTATAGAATTGATAAAAAATAAAGGATTACTTACTTGAAAATAGTAGTAGCCGGAAGACACAATCTTCCGGCTTTTTTTTGGAATCTTATTAAGAAAAAAATAACAGAATGAACTTCAATTCTAATGTTATTTTAATGTTGGCCATAAAATTTCGTCCTAACTTGCGCCACATTAAGAAAAGGAAAATGTTGAGCAGAATTAAAAATAGTATCTTTTGTAAATGCCTTCAGGCGTTGTTAATCGGCTATTTTTTAATCAATAGCATCAATGTATCAAATAGTTTTGGAAGAATTATAGCTGATAATGCAGCAACTGGTACCGTGAAGGGTATGACTTGTAATTTTCTTAAGAAAATATTCAAATGTGACGGAATTCCAGAAGAACTGGATGACTACGAAACAAAAGAAACCAAAACCGCTAAACTTGCAAAAGGGGTTCTTTCATTGGATTATCTTGTTCCATTAAATACTTCATTGTCTGTTTTGTACTTTCAAATTAGTTCAAATAGAAAAAACTACATTGATAATCAGATATTCTCATTTGGTTTTCATGGTAAAATTCATTTACCGCCTCCTGAATTTATTGTATAAATAAGTATCATTATTTTGTGGGACAGGAAAAAATTTCTTATCCTTAAAAATACGCATTTTGTTGTACATTAGTATCTGTTAATCTTGTATTTATATATAAATTCATGACACCATTAAAACGTTTTTACGATCTACTTCATCTTGACAAGCGCGATGTATATCAAATCATTTTTTATGCTGCTTTTGCCGGATTAGTAAACCTTTCACTGCCTTTAGGGATCCAGGCAATTATTAATTTTATCCAGAGCGGACAGCTAAGTGTTTCCTGGATTGTACTTGTAATTTTGGTTACAATTGGAGTTGGTTTCGGAGGAATCCTGACCATCTTACAGCTTAGAATAGTAGAAAACCTGCAGCAGCGAATTTTTGTGCGTTCTTCATTTGAGTTTGCGTACAAGATGCCTTTGATTAAATTTAAGGAAATGTATTCAGAATATGCCCCGGAAAAAGCCAATCGCTTTTTTGATACTTTAACGGTGCAAAAAGGAACTGCAAAGCTTTTACTGGATTTTTGTACTGCTTTTTTACAGGTTGGTCTCGGAATCATATTATTGGTTTTGTACCATTCTTTCTTTACCGTAATCGGTCTTTTGTTTATCGTAATTTTATATGTAATTTTTAAATTTTCATATAAAGACGGACTTGAAACGAGTCTTAACGAATCAAAATTTAAGTATAAAGTTGCGGCCTGGCTTCAGGAAATTGCACGTAATCGTGATAGTTTTCGTAAAAAAGGAGGTTTTGAATATGCGCTGGAAAGAAACGATGGTTATGTAAGCAAGTACCTGAATTATCGTGAAAAGCATTTTCAGGTTATGAAAAAACAATACATTCAGCTGATTATTTTTAAAGTTATTGTTACAGCTGCCCTTTTGTCTATTGGTGGTTTCCTGGTAATTCACCATCAAATGAACATCGGGCAGTTTGTGGCAGCTGAAATCGTTATTGTTTTACTAATTAATTCGGTAGAGAAAATTATTTTCGGACTGGAATCTTTCTATGATGTACTGACATCATTAGAAAAAATTGGACAAGTAACCGATATGGAAACATCTTGTATTCCGGAAACATCTGCAGTAACTGAAACAGGAATAAACATCGAAACTGAAAGTGTAGGTTACAATTATCCGGATCACAATAAAAAATCGCTTAAAAATATCAACCTGAAAATAAATCAGGGCGAAAAGATCATTTTAAGAGGAACAAATGGCGCCGGAAAAAGTACTTTATTGCGTTTATTGTCAGGTTTGCTTGAACCTGAAACCGGTGCGATGTATGTAACGGATAATTATATGAATCGTCTTAACGAGGATACTTACAGGGCACAGGCGGGAACTTATTTGCAGGGAGATACACTTTTTGCCGGAACCATTAGAGAAAATATTCTTTTCGGGAATGATACACTTAATAATGATGATCTTAAATGGGCTTTAGATAACGTAGGGCTTACACCGGATATTAAAACATTCCCTAACGGGCTCGAACATCAGGTACATCCGGGTGGTAATGAACTTTCGGCTTCAGATACCCAGAAAATTCTTTTGGCACGAAGCATTGTTCATAAACCTAATATATTATTCCTTGAAGATCCGGTTGATAAAATGGACGAATTGACCTCAGGTAAAATTATCGATTTTTTACTTTCTGAACAAAATGAGTGGACGGTAATTGTAACTTCTAAAAATGATATCTGGAAGAACAAATGTAACCGTATGATAACGATCGATGACGGAAAAATTATTAATGACATAAAGCTTTAATCATGCTCAATATATCTAAAGATAATAACGTACTGATAACTCCGGGCAAATACCAGTCTATTACAAGCGTTGCCCGCAGACCGCATTATAAAATCCTAAACAAGGTTATAATAGGATTTTTGTTTTTTCTGATTGCATGTCTTTTTCTGCCATGGACACAAAATATCTCAGGAAGTGGTTCTGTTACAACTTTAAAACCAGATCAAAGACCGCAGACGGTTCACAACGCCATTGCCGGAAGAATCGAAAAATGGTATGTGCAGGAAGGTGATTATGTGAAAAAAGGCGATACAATTGTTTTTATTTCTGAAGTAAAAGAAGACTATCTGGATCCAAATCTTGTTGGGAACACAAAACAACAGGTAGATGCCAAAAAAATGGCGGTTGAATCGTATGGAGATAAGGTGAATTCACTTGAAGTTCAGGCGCAGTCCCTTAATGCCGAAAGGGAGTTAAAATTGCAGCAGGCACAGAATAAAATCAAACAAGCCCAGCTGAAAATCAAGAGTGACAGTATGGATCTTGAAGCGATAAAAACGCAGTTAAGAATCGCTAAAACCCAATTTGACCGTTCGACAGCGCTTAATAAAGAAGGTTTAAAGCCACTTACGGATGTTGAGCAGAAAAGATTGAAACTTCAGGAATCTGAAGCATATATCGTTACACAGCAAAATAAGCTTTTGAGCAGTAAAAATGAATTAATAAATGCAAAAGTCGAAATAAACCGAATCACAGCTGAGTACACTGAGAAAATTTCGAAATCAAAAAGCGATAAGTTTACTGCCTTAAGTACGCAATACGATACAGAAGCTCAGGTAAATAAACTGGAGAACCAATATGTAAATTACCGTATTAGAAATGGTTTGTACTACATTACAGCGCCACAA
The DNA here is from genome assembly GCF_027111255.2 of Flavobacterium flavigenum. Taxonomy (NCBI): domain Bacteria; kingdom Pseudomonadati; phylum Bacteroidota; class Flavobacteriia; order Flavobacteriales; family Flavobacteriaceae; genus Flavobacterium; species Flavobacterium flavigenum. The sequence continues at coordinate 5,164,901 of NZ_CP114285.2, forward strand.
AGTGGATATGTAAACCGTGCTTTGCTTGCAGGTTTAGGAGAAACAATCAAAGAAGGGACTCCAATTGTCAGTATTATGCCGGCAAGTTATGATATTGCGGTAGAAACCTATGTTGATCCTATCGATCTGCCATTGGTGCACCGTGGTGCAAAAGTACGTGTCTGGTTTGACGGATGGCCAAGAATTGTATTTTCAGGCTGGCCTGGGTTATCTTATGGAACTTATGGCGGAAAAATTGTCGCAATCGAAAATTTTATCAGTTCTAATGGAAAATACAGGGTTCTGGTTTCACCTGATGGTCCTGATAATAAATGGCCAAAAGAATTGAGTATAGGGGCAGGCGCACAAAGTATCGCATTACTGGAAACCGTTTCAGTAGGCTACGAAATATGGCGTAATCTGAATGGTTTTCCTCCAAATTATTATAAAGCAGACGAAAAAGAGGCGAAGGATGGCAAAGACAAAAAATAAATTGAGACATGCTGCAGCGCTGTTTTCTTTCTTGTTTTTATTCGGCTTTTCTAATTTATACAGCCAGGATTTTAATAAAGAGGAACTGACTTACAGCGAGTTTTTAGGATATGTGAAAAAATATCATCCGCTGGTAAAGCAGGCCAATCTTGAGATTAGTACTGCTCAGGCTGCATTGATGCTGGCTCGTGGGGGATTTGATCCTAAAATTGAAGTCGATTACAATAAAAAAGAATTTAAAGGGACAGAGTATTATTCGCTATTAAACAGCAGTTTTAAAATCCCAACCTGGTACGGAATCGAAATCAAAGCCGGTTTTGACCAGACAGACGGACAATACTATAATCCGCAGAATCGTACTCCTGAAGCCGGTCTGACTTCTTTAGGAATCAATGTTGCCTTAGGACAGGGAATGTTTATCAACCAAAGAATGGCAGATGTACGGGAAGGAAAACTGCAGGTAAAACTGAGTGATGCGCAGCGAAAACTAAGGGCAATCGAGGTTTTATACAAAGCCAGCGAGGCCTATTTTGAATGGAGAAAAAGTTATAATGAAGCGGAGTTATATAAACGATATCTGGGCTTTGCAAGCACGCGTTTTCAGGGTGTAAAAAAACTGATTGAACTTGGCGATGCGCCATCAATTGATAGTGTAGAAGCCGGAATTACCGTTCGAAACCGTGAATTAAACTTAGAAAACGGAAATTTGAAATTAGCGAAAGCAAAATTGTACCTGTCGAATTATTTATGGATCGAAAATGTACCTGTTGAACTGGATGATAGTGTTAAACCGGAAGAAAATTTAATTAAAACGCTTGAAGAAACGCTGAAAACAGATGCCATGATGGTTGATGTCGAAACGCTGGATTCTCATCCAAAAATACAGGCTCTGGAAACCAAAATGTCAATTCTTGAAGTTGGAAGACAGTTAAAAGCGAATTCATTGCTTCCAAAATTAAATGTGGGATACAACTATATTTCTGAACCTTCCTACTTTAATTCTTTCAACGCCGATGATTATAAGTTCAATGTTGATTTTAGTATTCCGATTTTTTTGAGAAAGGAACGCGGAAGCCTTAAACTGGCAAAACTAAAAATTCAGGATTTAAAATATGATATAGATCAGCAGCGACTGGAACTTAAAAATAAAATTAAAGCACAGCAGACTGAAATTGCTTCTTTGAAAAGGCAGAAAGGTGTAATTGATAATCTGGTAAAAGATTACATGACAATGCTGAATTCGGAAGAAAAGCTGTTTTCCTTTGGTGAAAGTTCTATATTTCTGATTAATTCCAGGGAAAATAATCTGGTGAGTGCCAAACTATCACAAATTAGCATTGAAAATCAGTTTTACATTTCAAATGCCGAATTGTTTAAAATACTTGCAAATCCTGATTGATATTTTTTTTCTTTTCCAGGCCACTTATTTATTCAGGTAAAATAAGTGGTTTTTTTATTTCAATACTATTTAGTTCAACAGTTCAGAAGTTGTTGTTCTAATACAATGTTCGGTTCCCAGATAAAGCGGATTTCCATATTTTTCTGACCAGAATCCTTCCAGTAAATCTTTGGTGATACAGCGGTAAACGGCAACTCCTTTGTATATTTTTTTATCTTCACCTTTATAACTGAAATTAATTACCAGGATATTATCTTTAAAAAAACCGGAACCTTTTTGTTCATGATTACCGATCATCCATTTGGCTTTAATCCGGTTGTTTTCATCAAGAGAAAGTGTCAGTATTCCTTTGTAAGTCATTTCATCAGAACCGTCCTGATTGCTTCCGGAAATGGAGTAGCTGCCAATTAAATCTTGTATTATCATTACTTGTTTAGGTTTAAAAAAAAATAGGCAAATATATTAAAAATAACATTTTGACTTCTTTATAGCCATTCTCCCGAAGCATTATAATCATTTGGCAAATAAGTAAGATACTGAACCATTCTTGGTGTTTTCCCTTTGTTTGCTGTTGCGCAATGTGGTAAAGCGTTGTTCCATATTATAAAATCGCCTGCATTGCCTGCAACAGGTTTTGGTCGTAATGTTTCAACAGCTTTTTCCCTTGGATTTTCATCAGGACCAAGATCATCCAACCATTGATTTATTTGATTGTGGAAACCCGGAACACAATGAAATGCACCATCATCAGGTCCGCAATCAGTTAGATAAAGCAGTCCCTGAAGTGCGAATGTGAGTGGTTGTTTCAAACTGGTATCCCAATGAAGCGGGCTTCCTAAAAAAGTAAACCGATCGTTTTCAGGCGGATTAAAGCTTACTTTGTCAATTGTTTTATAAATGTTGTTTGTTTTGTAAAGCTGCTCATAGGCTTTTTTTATTATAGGAGAAAATCGGTTTTTATTTAGGGTTTCGTGGTCAGAAAAATTAAGCATCAGTCCTTTTTGATCCTGATGCCTCACATACCAGGTTTCTTTTTTATCAGGATCCATTTGTAGGTATTCCCAGATAGCCTTTTGTGTAGCTTCGCAGTCTTCTTTTGAAACAGCATTTTTTACCACTACATAACCATTTTTTTTCCAGAATTGAAGGTCTTCTTCAGTAAGTACATTTTCTGTTAAATCTTCTATTTCAGTGGCAATATCCTTTTTTCTTCCATTAACCCAGGATTTGAAAACCTCAAAATCAGGTTTTTGGGTGTATAAAAATTGTAAAGTGTCCTCCATGCTTATACCCAGCTGAAATAAAGTTTTAATTTCATTGTTCCAGGTGTAGTTATCCTTTTTTTCAGTAGAAAAATGATCAGGATTTACTGATCGTTTCCATAAATTTTCAAGAATGGTCCAGGGCATATCTGCTAGTTTTGAGGTTATTAAAAAACGAAATCAACTCAAAAATAATTATTTTGATTAAAATACTTGTTTTTAATTCGATGTAATACAAATGCTAATTTTGTTTGAGAAATTTTTTAATAAAATAATAGAGCTGAAATTGTAGTTTTTTCTCTTTTTTATTGTAATTTTTTAAATTATTGATAATTTTAGTGCTCAATTAAGCTTTCTAATTTAATATAAACTAATCTTGAAGAATTTTTTTATAACATTGATTTTATTAATGGGATTTTACGTACCAGTTTCTTCACAGGAAACTCAGGTGAAATTTCTTGATATTTCAGATGGTCTATCCAATAACTCGGTTGTGACCATATTTCAGGATACAGATGGCTATATGTGGTTTGGAACCTATGACGGACTAAACCGATATGATGGATATAATTTTAAGGTATTCCGTAACCGGATCAATGACAAAAAATCGCTGCCTTTTAATACGATTTATAACATCGAAGGAGATTCTAAAAATAATATTTGGATTGGCGGTGCAAATGGCGTGTGTGTTTACAATAAAACCAGTGCTGCGTTTCATCCTGTTAAACATATTTCATTAAATAAAAAGCCTGAAATTGTCAAAGATATAATTCATCAGGTAAAAGCTATTTCTAAAAACAGTGTTTTAGTTGCCTCGCAAAACTTAGGCTTACTTGTATTTGAAAACGGCTCTTTTGTCGGAAATAGTGTTCCGCTTCTGATGTCGGGAAACAGAAATGTAGTTCATAATTATGATGCGGTAGCTATTCAAAATGATACAAAAAACAATAGGTGCTGGGTATATGTCAGGAATGTTGGGCTTTGTGTATATAGCAATGATTCAAAACGGCTAAAAGTTATTTTTCCGTTTGCTGTAGAAGTAAAAACACTCGAACTGGCTTCAGATGGGGACCTTTGGTTTGGAACAGATGAGGGGCTTTTTCTGTTTAACACAAAGTCAGGTTCTTTCTCTGAGAATTACTTCTCCGGAAGATGTACAGTTTCTGACATTCTTATCGATAAGAAAAAAGAAATGTGGGTGACCACAGATGGCAATGGTATTTATAAAGTTACAGGAAAAGAAAAAAAAGCAGTTCTGTATAGTTCTGTAAAAGAAAACAAACTCTTAAAAAGTAATTCTGTCTGGAGTATTTACGAAGATAAAGCAGGAAATAAATGGATTGGCACTTTGCGTGGCGGAATCAGTATGCTCAGCAATTCGGCAGTGTATTTTAAAACAATCCGGTACAAAGCCAATGATCCTGCAGAGAATTTTATATTATCATTCTGCGAAGACGAAAAAAACAATTTATGGGTTGGAACAGACGGTGCAGGACTGAAATATTGGGACCGCAGGACAAATACCTATATTAATTATGGAAATAAGCTTTCGAGTAAATTTATAACAGGTATTGTAAGGGATAATAACAACGAAATCTGGCTTTCTACATGGGCAGGTGGTGTAAACAGGATTAATCCGAAAAATAACTCGGTAACACAGTTTTCATGTTACAATCCTGTTACAAAACAAGTAGAAAAAAATATTTGGTTTGTTTATAAAGATTCAAAATCAAATATTTGGGCAAGTGCAACAAACGAAGGTTCGTTGTATCTTTTTGATCGTGCTACAAACAGTTTTGTGCTTTTTGATAAATCAATAAATAACCTGCAGTGCATGACAGAAACATCAGACGGCAAGCTCTGGGCCGGAAATTATTCTGTGCTGTATTCTATCGAAAAAGAAACCAGGAAAATCAATAAAGTGACCATTGGCAATCCTGTTCGCTGTATTCATGAAGACAAAGATAAAAACCTCTGGCTCGGAACGCAGGAGGGAGGCTTATTGCTGTTTGACCGAAAAACGAATACGTTTAAAAGACTTACTACAGATGACGGACTTTCTTCCAATACTATTTTGAGACTACTAGAAGACAAAGAAGGAAATCTCTGGATGAGTACTTATAATGGTATTTGCAGGTTTGATAAGAAAAGAAAGACCTTTAGGAATTTCTCTGTAAATGACGGTCTTCAGAGCAATCAGTTTAGTTTTAATGCCGGGATTAAATTGTCTACAGGTGAATTTCTCTTTGGAGGTATAAATGGTTTCAACAGCTTTTTTCCCGGAGATATTAAAAGTTTCAGTCAGGAAAACCATCTGTTGCTAACAGACTTTTACGTAAATAATCAGCCTATTGAGGAGAGTAAAGCGGAAATTGACAGGCACTCAGATAAAATAAAAGAAGTAAGTTTAGATTATGACCAAACGACTTTGTCACTGGAATTTGTCGCTTTAGATTTTAACAATGCAGATAAGATTAATTATGCTTATTTGTTAGATGGATGGGATCAGCAATGGAATTATGTAGGACAGAACAGAAGGGCAAATTATTCAAGATTGCCTGAAGGGAAATATATTTTTAAAGTAAAAACGACGAATTTCAAAGGGGGCTGGAATAAAGAGGTCAGTTTGGTTTCTATCCAGGTTTTACCACCATGGTACAGAACCTGGTGGGCTTATTCTTTGTATTTACTGGCTATTGCCGGAGGTCTTTTTGTGTATCTGGATTATCAGAAGAATAAAGAAAAATTAAAATACAAGGTTAAAATTGCAGAGCTTGAAAGCAAAAAAGAAAAGGAAATTGCCGAGAAACAGTCGTCAATGTTTACTTATATTTCACATGAATTCAGAACACCGCTTTCGCTGATTATAAATCCATTGAAAAAAGCAGTTCAGAAAGAAAGTGTTCAAAACGGTTCTTCCGGAAGTGATTTGGCAATTGCACACCGAAACGCCCGTCGGCTTTTGAGTCTGGTCGATCAGCTTTTGCTTTTTAGAAAAGCTGAAAATGATGCAGATTCTCTTCGCTTATCTCCTATAAATGTCAATAATCTTTGTAATGAAGTATATCAGTGTTTTGTAAATCAGGCAAAAGACAAAAATATTGAGTACAATTTTACTATTCCGGATCATGAAATTATGATTATTGGGGATTATGAAAAAATTGAAATTTCATTGTTTAACCTGATGTCGAATGCTTTTAAATACACCTCAGTTGGTGGAAAAATTGATCTTAAACTATCAGAGACAGATGATGAGGTTCACCTTGAAATTACCGATAACGGGGACGGAATCGATAAAAAAGATATTGAGGTGATTTTCGAAAAGTTCAAACAAATCAATTCGAAAGTTTCAATTGGAACCGGTTTTGGAATCGGGCTTTATATTGTAAAATATTTTACAGACAAACATAAAGGAACCGTAAGCTGTACCAGTGAACCAGGTAAAGGAAGTACATTCAAACTAACCTTTCTAAAAGGTGACAGGCATTTCGAAAATGCAGAGATTACCAATGATGTTCAGAAAAGAAGCCAGCTGTTTGATGAATTGATTATTGATGATTCGGGAGATAATACATCTGAAAATACACTTTCTGAAGCCGATTTGCAAAAAGTGATGCTTACAGAAAAACGAACTGTTTTAATTGTAGATGACAATACTGAAATCAGAAACTACTTAATCAAATTATTTGCTGAGAATTATATCGTGTATAGTGCTGAAAATGGTGAAGAAGGTTTAAAGCTGACCAAAAAGCATATGCCGGATCTGGTTATTAGTGATATAACGATGGAAGAAATGGACGGCCTTGAGCTGTGCAGAAAAATAAAGGAAAGCAATGATTTATCGCATATTCCGGTGATTCTGCTCACGGCTTCTAAAAACCCTGAAACACATTTACAGGGAATAAACGATGGAGCTGATGACTACATTACAAAACCATTTGATGATGAAATACTTGTTGCCCGTGTTGAATCCTTATTGAAAAACCGAAGCAATCTGCGGACCTATTTTTTAAACAGTATCACTTTAAAAGAGAATACTCAGAAAGTACCGGTTGAATACCAGGAAATTTTGAAAAAATGTATTGATATTGTAGAGGCCAACATTCATAAAAAAGATTTTACGATTAAAACCTTTGCGCTTGAAATGGGTATGAGCCACAGAACGCTTTATACTAAAATCAAAATTATTTCCGGACAGACTTTAAATGCTTTTATCCGTTCGTTGCGAATCCGAAGAGCTGCCATGCTCATGCTTACCGAAGATATTAATATTGCACAGGCAAGTGCCGAAGTTGGTTTTGAAGATCCTAAATATTTCAGGCAGCAATTTGTGAAGTTATTCGGAATGACGCCATCTGAATATATTAAGAAGTATAAAAGTTCTTTTAATTCTGATTTGAATATCATTAAATAATTGCCTTTCTCATAAAAAGCTATACCTAATTTTAAAATAGTTCTACATATCTACTGAAAGCAGGATTGGAATATAACCTCTTCAAAATTCTTATCATGAACCAGCCAAAACGAGTAAATAGCTTTGATTTATAAGCAGCAAATCCAGTTTGTTAGAATATTCATAAAAGCACCTGGTAATTGTGTTATATGTAAAAAAAAGATTCTATTTTTTCGTACTTCTTAGTTTTTAGGTCTAAATAATCGCTTGTTGCGAATTTGACCTCCTTTTTTTTCCATTTTACCCCTTATCAAAAGTGGGAATTACATATTTCTTTGCAGGTAATAGTAGCATTTTAAATTGTGTTACCGTTTATGTTGTAAGTGTTAGTTTTTGAGATAAGTTTTTGATCTGTTTAAAGAATTGAGCGTTCTTTAAAATAATATGATAAGAGTGTTTTTCTCTTATTTACTTATCTGCCCGCAGTAAAATGCTGCGGGTTTTAATACAAAAGTTAGATACCTGTAGAGGTTTTATAAATAAATAATAACTGACTATTAACCAAACAAAAAATAAATATGAAATAATCCATTAGTAAGTTACACTCCTGTTTGCCCCAAAAAAAACAGAGATAAGAATAACCTACATCAACAATAATACCTTTAAGAATAAAAAAAACAACTAACCTAACCTTAAAATGAAAGAAATGAAAAAAAATGTATTTTTATTTTTTCTTGCTTTTTTTGCCCTTCTGTTTACAGGATGTCAAAATAATGAAGCTGATTTTCCAAGTTCTGACGACCCTACGATAGTGGTTGCAACAACTGAAATTTATGGTGCCCCAACCAGAAAATTTGAAATAAAGGCCGCTTTGGCAGATGACCTGGGGCTAAAAAGTGTACAAATTCAAATACCTGAATTGTCACTTGATAAAGTCATTACGTTTGCAACAGAGCCTTTGCTTAAAACCTACGACTTAAGTTATTTTTTTGAGGTTCCTGCTGACAGAGGTACTTCTGAAACTTTTAAAATCAAATTAGCTATTACAGATGTTTCCGGTAATACTGTTAATAAGGAAATTGACTTACGCCTGGACGGAGACTTTGCTGCTCCGGCAATAAGTATGATGTCTCCAAAAGAAGGAGCCGTTATTTTATTATCGACAAGTAATATCATGCCGGTAAATTTTGTTGTGAATGATGATTCTGGTATCGATTATGTTCAGATTAAATGTGACGCTCTGCATATAGACGAAACAATTAAGTTAGAAGGTTCACCGCAAACTTATACATTCAGCAAAGAATATGTTTTACCTCTTACTGCAGCAAATTATGTATTGACAATTACGGCTTTAGATAAGTTTAAAATTCCTAATAGCGGAAGCTTAAACATCAATATTGTCGCTACTAATGAATATCCTGCTCTTTATCTTTGCGATCAGCCAAAAGGGACTAATCTTGTAAGTGATGCTGTTGGTGTTCCGATGTATTTTCACGAGAAAAGCGGACAGGATTTTGAATTTAAATATTATGCCGACAAAGACAATAAAGAAATTTATTTCTTAGGACAGGAATCTGACTTTGGTCCACATTGTTTTGGATTGGATGGTTCAGGAAACATTATTGATGATCTTGCTTCAGCACCAATTATTTTACCTACAAAAGGATATTACCTAATAAAAGTAAATCCAAATACATTAAAATATACTGCAACTAAATATACACCAACAAGTAAGGTATGGGCTGATGTAGCCAATGGATTATGGCATGATGTTGAGGCGCAAAGAAGACCTTTCGTTAGTGTTTGCGGTGGCGGAATTCAGGGTGCGACCTGGGACACTTGGGATGCATGGGTTCAGACAGGGCTACACTTAGCAAACAATCCAAATAATCCATACCAGTTAGTAGGAGAATATACATTGACAGGAACTATGGAAGCTACTTTTACAGGTCAATGGTGGAGTCCTTCCTGGAGACTTATCAAAAATGGTATTGCAACAATGTCACCGGGTGAAAATGGTAATGCAAAATATCCTGCTGCTCCGGGTGTTTATAAAGTAGTTCTGGATACTGAATTAGAAAGAGCCTTTATAACAAAAAAATAATTTGTTATCTCATTAATAAATAAAATAGCTAAATATGAAATTTAAAGATATATGGTTTTTTATTGCCTTGCTATGCAGTACAGCATCGTTTGCGCAAATAACAATCAAAGGAACTGTAAAGGATAAAGCCAATGTGCCGATTCCGGGTGTGAATGTAATGGTCAAAGGGACTTCTAATTCAACAGCAACAGATTTTGATGGGAAATACTCAATTTCTGTTCCTAATGCAAATACTCAGATTGAATTTTCTTTCATCGGTTTTGCAACTAAACTCGTTCCTGTTGGAGATAAAACTACTCTGGATGTAACATTAGAGGAGTCTAGTCAGGTGTTAGATGAGATTGTAGTAGTAGGATATGCTTCTGTAAAAAAGAGCGATGTAACCAGTTCTATTTCTTCAGTAAAAGGAAAAGAACTGCAGACCATGACAGTTGGTAACGTAACCGAATCTTTACAGGGTAAAGTAGCCGGTGTTCAGATTACGGGACAAGGTGGTCCAGGAGCACAGCCAAGGGTATTGATTCGTGGTATATCTACTCTTAACCTTGGTACAGATCCGCTTTATGTAGTCGATGGTATTCCAATGGGAACCAGTATCAACTTTTTAAGTAATAACGAAATTGAGTCCATGGAGGTTTTAAAAGATGCTTCTGCAAGCGCTATTTACGGTTCTCGTGCGTCAAACGGGGTAATTCTTATTACTACGAAAAAAGGTAAATCAGGAAAAACGAGATTTACTTTTGACCTTAGTTCGGGTATGCAGATGATGAACAATCCGTATGATATGGCAGATGCTGAAGGTTATGCTAATATTATGAATACCGCTTATAATAATTCGGGCTATTCAGATTATTTACCAAATGCTTCTCAGTACAGAGGAAAAACAACAGACTGGTGGGGTGCAGGAATCAGAAAAAGCTCTCCGGTAACGAATGCTTCTTTAGGAGCTTCGGGAGGTTCAGACAAGCACACGTATGCTGTTAGTTTAAACTATTACAATTCAGAATCGATGTATGAAATAGGAGGATGGGAAAGAATCACGATGAGAATCAATAATGATTTTAAATTCTCAGATAAATTCTCCGCAGGAGTTACTTTAAATCCACGTTATGAAACATGGGGAGGTCCTGGAAACTGGGCTGATTTTGTTAAAATTGATCCTATTACGCCAATTTACAAACCGGCAGACGAGTTAACCGGATTAGAAAATGAATATAGCATCTATGCACGTTCTCCTTCGTATGTATGGAACCCGGTTGCTGCTGTAAAAAGATATGATGATTATACAGACCAGTATAATTTAAATACAAATGGTTATTTGCAATATACGCCAATAAAAGGCCTTGTACTACGTACTCAGGCTTCTATCGAAGTAGGGAATAAAGTACAAAGTATATTTAAACCAGATTTCATCATTGATGCTGCTCACGAAAAAGCAGAAATTAACAGTGTTGAGAGAAGAGCGACAACAAACCATGACTGGACATGGCAAAGTACAGCAACATATTCAAGAACATTTGCTGAGAAACACAATGCTTCATTAATGATTGGTACTACAATGGAAGAGTATAATGGTAATGATGTCTGGGGATATGGAGAAGGCGTTCCTAACAATTCAGAATCGATGAGAGAAGTAAATGCAGCTACTAAAAACCGTGACAGCGAAGGTAATAGCTGGTCTAGTTCTATAATGTCATACATTTCTCGTTTTTCTTATAACTATGACAGTAAATATTATTTTACAGGTACTTTCAGACGTGATGGTTCTTCAAAGTTCATGGCAAATAATAAATGGGCTAATTTCCCTTCTGCTTCTGCATCCTGGAGAATTTCGAATGAAGGTTTTATGGATAACACTAAAGAAGTCATAAGCGATCTTAGATTGAGAGCAGGTTGGGGTAAAGTAGGGAATCAGGGGCTTCCAGCTTCAGTTTATCAGTCTAATATTGGACAAGGTTATTACGTAATCGGGGGTGAAATGGTAGATACTTCTTACCCATCTTCTATGGCAAACAAAGATATCAAATGGGAAACCGTTGAAGACATCAATTTTGGAATTGATTTTAGTTTGTGGCAAAATAAATTTTCAGGGTCATTGGAATACTATCAGAAGCAAACAAACGATATGTTGTTCAAAAAACAATTTCCAACATACAGTGGTTTTCCGGGATATGCAACAATCTGGACAAACGTAGGTTCTATGCGGTCAAGCGGTATAGATTTATTGCTTTCGTATAAAAATAAAAAAGGAGATTTCTCCTACGGTGTAGATCTGACTTTTACAACAGTAAATGTAGAAATGGTTTCTTTGTCAGCTGAAGGGGAAAGACTTTACGGAGCAGGAAACAGAACTTTGACGGTTAAAGGCGATGAACCTGGTTATTTTTACGGGTATGTTGCAGACGGATTATTTCAGAACCAAACCGAATTAAATGCTCACACTGACGAACATGGAACCAAAATGCAACAGAAAGCACAAGTTGGAGATATACGTTTTAAAGATTTGAATGGAGATGGGAAAATAGATGAAAATGACAGAACTAAAATCGGTTCACCTTGGGCAGATTACAATGTGGGTCTAAATCTGAATTTTGCCTACAAGCAATTTGATCTGGTAGCTAATTTCTATTCAAGTATTGGAAATGATATCGTGAACCAAAACATCTCAGATTTGTATAACGGTGCAAGTTTAACAAACAAGGTAGCCGGATTAGATCAGATGGCATGGCATGGCGAGGGAACTTCTAATTATATTCCTCGTTTATCTAAAGATGACAATAACGAAAACTTCACCAAATTTTCTTCTTTCTATGTAGAAGATGGTTCGTTTGTACGTATGAAGAATATTCAGCTAGGCTATACGTTCCAGAATAAATTTGGCTTAGATAAATTGAGAATATCATTGTCAGGTCAGAATTTATGGACATGGACAAACTATTCTGGCGTTGATCCTGAAGTTGCAGGTGGGGATCCTAAAAAGGATGATGGAGTTAAAGGATCAGGTTTTGGCGGTTGGAATTATCCGGTTCAGCCAACAATTTTGATGGGTCTTAATGTAGCATTTTAATAATAGAAAACATGAAAAAAATAATTTTATCAATACTAGCTTTTTCAATGTTTGCAGTTTCCTGTGATGATTTTATTGAAAAAGAAGAAAGAGGAACACAGACACTTGATAACTATTTTCAGACAGCGCAGGAATGCGAAAAATACACCAATGAATTAACCCAAAGGTTATTGCTTTCTAAAGACTGGTTCACATTGCTTGCACCAAGAATTACAAATGAAATGGCAACAGATGATGCCTGGATGGGTAATACAGGTCAGGATAATTCAGCTCACAGACCTTGTTCGCAATATATCGTTACTCCTGATAATATGGGGGATATGAATAGTATTTATACGGCACATTATTATACGATTCAATCTGCAAATATCGGTTTAGAGAAAATGGCAAACTCACCAATTACCGATGCTCAGAAAAATCAATATATGGGAGAATCCTTATTTGTTCGTGCATATTGCTACTACGAATTGGTTAATCTTTTTGGAGCTGTTCCTTTATATACAAAATCTTTGGGGACATCTGATTTAAAATTAGAGAGAAGCCCTGCTACAGAGGTATATGCGCAAATAGAAGCTGACTTAAAAGAGTCTGCTGCCAAGTTAGAAGGAATTACGGTAAACAGAAACGGAAGAATAAACAAATGGGCTGCTTATGCTTTGTTGGCTCGTGTTTCTTTATTTCAGGAAAAGTGGGCTGATGCAAAATTATATTCAAACAAAGTAATTACAGAAGGGCCATACTCATTAGAAGAAAATTTCCTGGATATCTGGAATGTAAACAATCATAATGGTAAAGAATCTATTTTAGAAGCTCAGTCTTCTTCTATTCAAAACGAATCTTTAGGATCTATGTTGCCAACTTTATCAGGGGCAAGGGGAGAAGACAAGAAAAACTTTCCTAGTAATGATGCCAAAGATGTTATTGACGGATGGGGATGGTGTATGCCAACGAGTGATTTAGAAAATGCTTATCTTTCTGAAAATGATGAAATCCGCCGCAGAAGCACTATTACCAAATGGGGAGAAGCTGCTTACGGAGATGAGGTTTTAAACCCGACTCACAAATTCAGTTTAAATGATAATAAATCAGGACGTATCTGCCGTAAATATTACATTCCAATTGCTACACGTCGTACTTTGGATAAAAAAGACGGACATTTACCTTTAAATATTCCGTTGATTCGTCTTGCTGAAATGTACCTGACAAGAGCAGAGGCAAACTATCACACAGGCGGAGATGCTTTGGCAGACATTAATATCATCAGGGATCGTGTTGATTTGGAGCCTAAAACAGGAATTTCAGGACCAACGCTTTTAAAACAAATCTACAAAGAGCGTCGTTTGGAATTGGCTTTTGAAGGATTGCGTTTATTCGACATCCGTCGTGAAAAAGATCCAACAACAGGAAAACGTGTTATTGAAACTTTGATGGGACCAAACGGAACTTTTGTTAAATACAACTTAAGTTCTACAGATCCTTACGAAACCACAAATACAAAAGAGCCACAGGATAAAGGAATTAATTTTGATCCTGCTAAACATTTACTATGGCCAATACCACAAATCGAGAGAGATTTAAGTAATGGTGTAATTTCTCAAAACCCTAACTACTAAGATGACATTATATAAAAATAATAGAGTAAGTCTGCTGTGTGCAGGCTTGCTTTTCGCCAGCTCTTTTTTCGCCAGCTGTGATTCTGATAAAAATGAAAATGCTGATTCTGATAATGCTGTTGCAGAATTGAAAGTAAATCTGGATGCTAATCTTCAGACCATGGAAAGTTTTGGTGCTTCTGATGCCTGGCAGTGTAATTTTATTGGAAAAAACTGGCCTTTGGATAAAAAAAATCAAATGGCAGATTTACTTTTCAGCAGAGATATTGATGCTGAAGGAAATCCAAAAGGTATAGGTTTATCATTATGGCGTTTTAACCTTGGGTCAGGAAGTGCTGAACAGGGTGATGCCAGTGATATTGGTGACGAATGGAGACGTACAGAATGTTTTACTACAGACGGAGTAACCTATGATATGACTAAACAAGCGGGTCAGGTTTGGTTTATGAAAGCGGCAAGAGACCGTGGAGTAGACAAGTTACTGGCATTTTCAAACAGTGCTCCGGTTTATTTAACTCAAAACGGAAAAGCGCATGCCAGTATCAAAGAATTTTACAATCTGAAAGAAGGAAAAATGCCGGAATTGGCCGATTTCTGGGTAACTTCATTAGATAAATTAAAATCAGAGCACGGACTAACAATCGATTATGTAAGTCCGTTCAACGAGCCACAATACGAATGGGATGGTTCAGGGCAGGAAGGTTCTCCGGCTACCAATACGAATATTTACAATTTTGTAAATGTCTTATCGCCAAAATTACAGTCAAAAGGACTGAATTCTCAGATTGTAGTAGGAGAAGGAGGATCGTATGAACCTTTGTATAAAACAATTGTAGGAAAAGAAAACAGATCGAACCAGATTGACTACTTCTTTGCTTCTAATTCATCTAAAAATATTGCAGGTTTAAGCAATATTAAGAAAACCATTTCTGCACACAGTTACTGGCAGGCATGGCCTTTGAGAGAGTTAGTGAATTCAAGGGAATTGGCTGCTGCAAGAGCGCAGTCTATTGGAGGATTGAGTCTTTGGTCATCTGAGTATTGCGTTTTAGAAAGCCCTGGAACAGCTGAGCTTCCGGGTGGTGCAGGTCCTGGAAGGGATTTAGGAATTTCTCTGGCACTTTGGACAGCCCGTATTATCAGTACCGATATTGCAGTTGGAGGTGTAACTTCATGGCAGTGGTGGACAGCTATTAGCCGCGGAGACTACAAAGACGGATTAATTCACGTTGATAATGGTTCAAGCAATGGTGCTGGTGATGCCAACTATTGTAAAAATGACGGATTCATCAGGGATTCCAAAACACTTTGGGCTTTAGGAAACTTTTCATTCTTTGTAAAACCAGGAATGGTTAGGGTTCAGGTTCCAAGTGTTGATAGTGCAAAAGCTGTAAACGATGTGATGGTGACAGCCTACAAAGATGTTGCCGCTAAAAAACTGGTAATCGTTGCAGTAAACATCAGCAAAGCCGCAAAAACATACAAATTCAACCTTAGCGGTGGTGCTTTAACAGATAATAAACTGACACCTTATACCACTTCTGAAACATTAAGCCTGAAAAAAGGTGCAGCTGTTGATGCTACGAATTTAGAAATTCCGGCAAGATCAGTTGTAACGTATGTTGGAACGTATAAATAGAGGTTCTAAGGGACTAAGGTTTTGAAAAGTTCTGAATATAACCACAATCTTGTCATCTCGACGAAGGAGAGATCTCCAAAAGGAGCTCCACAAAGATTGACTACTTGTATTGCGGAGTTTCTTGCGAAGATTGCTCGTTCCTCGAAATGACAAACGAAGCGAATAGCAAGATCGCGTCAATAAGAAAAAATAATAATTAATGAAAAAAGTATATCTCTCGCTTTTAGTAGTAATGAGTTCGCTGTCGTATGGACAGCGAACCATCACTATCAGTACAGATAATGTAGTTCAGACCATGGATGGTTTTGGAGGTTCGGATGCATGGAGAGCGCAATTCGTGGGTAAAAACTGGCCTGAACAAAAAAAGAATGCGATTGCAGATTTGTTATTCAGCAAAGAAATTGATGCAGCGGGAAATCCAAAAGGAATCGGACTTTCGATCTGGAGATTTAATCTCGGGGCAGGAAGTACGGAACAAGGCGAAAACAGTAAAGTTTCTGACGAATGGAGAAGAAGCGAATGTTTTCTGAATGCCGATGGAACCTATGATTTTTCTAAGCAGGAAGGACAGAGATGGTTTCTGCAGGCAGCCAAAAAAAGAGGAGTTGAAAAATTCCTGATTTTTACTAACAGTCCGCCGGTTTATATGACGCATAATGGATTATCTTTTTCTTCCAGAAAGAATAAACTGAATCTAAAAGATGGTGCAATTCCAAAATTTGCCGATTTTTTAGTTCAAAGTATTCAGGGACTGGAGAAAAAGGAAGGAATAAAATTCGATTATGTCAGTCCTTTAAATGAACCTCAGTGGGAATGGATGCCAAAAAGCGGTGAAACCAACAGTCAGGAAGGTACTCCGGCAACGAATCAGGAAATTTATGAGGTAACCAAAGCGCTTTCTGAAAAGCTGAAAGCCAATAAAATGAAAACCGAAATCGTAATCGCTGAAGCCGCACAAATCGATTATTTATATGGAAATGTAAATGCCGAAAATCGTGACAATCAGATTGATTATTTCTTTGGAAAGACAAAAACCAACGTTTCAAAGCTTTCAAATGTAAAAAATGTCATTCTCGGACACAGTTATTTTACTACATGGCCAGTTGAAAAACAAGTATTAAGCCGAAAATTGATTGCTGCAGAAGTAAAACAGAAACCAGGATTAAAATACTGGCAGTCTGAATACTGCATTTTAGAAAATCCGGGAGAAGCTGAAATACCGGGTGGTTCAGGCGGAGGAAGGGATTTAGGAATGCAGACCGCTTTGTTCGTAGCGAGATTAATTCATAATGATATTGCGGTTGCCAATGCGGCTTCATGGCAGTGGTGGACTTCTATTACGCGTGTAGATTACAAAGATGGTTTAATCTATCTGGATGACGGAAAAACTAACGGAGGAACAGCACCTGATTATGTTCGCAATGATGGTGAATTTCACGATTCAAAACTGCTTTGGGCTTTAGGGAATTACTCTTTGTTTGTACGTCCGGGAATGCTAAGGATTGATGTGCCGAATCAAAATGAAATGGATGCCGCAAATGATGTCATGCTAACGGCTTACAAAGATGTTCAGAACAAAAAACTGATTGTAGTAGCAGTAAATTGTGGAAAAGAAACGCAGCAATACAAATTTGATTTATCAAAAGGAGCTGTAAAAAACAACGAATTTACTCCTTACACAACTTCTGAAACCTCTAATTTAAAAAGAGGAACAGTTCAGAAAACAGATAACCTGGAAATTCCGGCAAGGTCTGTAGTAACATTTGTGGGAGAATTACAATATTAAAAATGAAGTTTCAGGTTTCAGGTTTCACGTTTGAAGCGAACTTGAAACCTGAAACCTGAAACAAAAATTAACTAAAAAATCATGTTTACAAAAAAGATCCTATTACCCGTATTACTCTTTTCGTGTCTGTCAGCGAGCAGTCAGATTTCGTTTGGGGATTCTAAAAAAATTAATGACAACTGGAAGTTCAATTTACAGGAAACTCCGGATGCAAAAAACACAGCTTTTGACGACAGTAAATGGCAAAAGATAAATGTGCCGCATGACTGGAGTGTAAAAGGCCAGCTGAGCCCAACATTGGCAAGTTGTACAGGTTTTCTTCCAGGCGGAATTGGCTGGTACAGAAAATCAATTAATATTCCACAGAGCAAATCGGGAGAAAAAGTGTATTTGTATTTTGAAGGCGTTTACAACCGTAGCGAGGTTTTCATCAACGGACATTCGTTAGGTAAACGTCCAAACGGTTATATTTCTTTTGCTTATGATGCGACACCATTTATAAAATATGGAGGAGAAAATACTATTTCAGTTCGTGTGGACCACAGCCAGAGTGCCGATTCAAGATGGTACACCGGTTCCGGGATTTACAGGGATGTATGGGTAGTATATGCAAATCCGGTTCATATTGCACAATGGGGTGTTTACGCTTATCCTGAAGTAAAAAAAGGAGCTGGAACTTTGAATGTTGAGGTTGAGGTTGAAAATGGTTCAGCATCAAAATCAGCTCTTACGGTAATTAATGAATTGATTTCGAAAGATGGAAAAACAGTGGCTAAGTCTTCTTCAAAAGTGGATGTGGCAGCCAATCAAAACGGAAAAATTTCGACTAAATTAAACATCAAAAATCCGCAATTATGGGATTTGGAGAATCCGAATTTGTATCAGTTAAAAACGACGGTTTTAAAAGACGGAAAACAAATCGATGAAACGATTACCAAAACAGGTTTCAGAAAATTTACTTTCGATCCAAATAATGGTTTTGCATTAAATGACAAATGGATGAAAATGAAAGGTGTTTGTTTACATCACGATGCCGGAGTTTTGGGTTCAGCAGTTCCTCGTGAAGTTTGGAAAACCAGATTACAGACATTAAAGGAAATTGGTGTAAATGCAATCCGTACGAGCCATAATCCACAGGCTCCTGAATTTTATGAACTTTGCGACGAATTAGGATTATTGGTATTAAATGAAGCCTATGACGAGTGGGAATTTCCTAAGCGTAAATGGCTGGAAGGCTGGAATTACGGAACACCAGGATTTGAAGGATCATTTGATATTTTTGCCGACTGGGCAGAAAAAGACTTAGAAGATTTTGTACGCCGTGACAGAAACCACCTTTCTGTTTTTGGATGGAGTATAGGTAATGAAGTAGATTATCCAAACGATCCGTATTCGCATCCTGTTTTAGATCAGGGTAAAAATGGATTCGGACAGGCAAATTACGGAGGGTATAAAAAAGATGCTCCTGATGCGATGCGTCTTGGTGCAATTGCGAAACGTCTGGTTGCAGCAGTAAAAAAATACGATAAATCGCGCCCTACAACAGCAGGTCTTGCAGGTGTAGCCATGTCTAACGAAACTGAATATCCGGGAGCTTTGGATATTACAGGATACAATTATACAGAAAGCAAATACCAGTCGGATCATGAAAAATATCCAAAAAGGGTAATTTTCGGAAGTGAAAATGTGCACGACATGGAACCATGGCTGGCTGTAAAAAACAACAAACATATTTTCGGACAGTTTTTATGGACAGGAATTGATTATTTAGGTGAATCAGGAAGATGGCCTTCAAGAGGATTTTATTCCGGACTGGTTGATTTTGCAGGAGTAATCAAGCCAAGAGGCTATTTCCGTCAGTCATTATGGTCAGATAAACCAATGGCGTATTTAGGGACTTATCCATTGAAAGATGAGAAAGATGTTTCTAAAGATGCATGGGCAATCTGGAACTACGAGGCAGGGCAGAAAATCCGTGTGGTTTGTTATACGAATGCTGCAAAAGCACGTTTGGAGTTAAACGGAAAAGTAGTTGGAGAAACCAAATTATACGACGAAAAAACCGGAATCATTTACTGGGATATTCCTTTTGCTTCAGGAAAATTAGAAGCGGTTGGATTAGATAAAAACGATAAAGAAGTAAGCCGTTACGCAATCACAACAACCCAACAGCCGGTTGAATTAACGATTGTTGAAAAAGATATCACCATTAGCAAAGACAGAGGCGTTGCTAAAATAATGGTTCAGGTTAAAGATCAAAAGGGTCTTCCGGTGATGCTTTCAGATAATGAAGTGACTTGTACGATTACTGGTCCTGGAGTTTTATTAGGACTTGAAGCAGGAAACAACAGCGACATGACAGATTATACAGATAATATTCAGCGAGTTTATCACGGACATATTGCGGCATACATTGAAGCAACCGGAGAAGCGCAGCCTATCAAAGTCACTTTTACCAGCCAATGGTTAAAACCGGTTGAAATTACGGTGAATGTAAGATAAGTTAGTTAGTTTATTTTAGTTTGAGTTAAACCTGTCTGCATTTTTGGTATTCGCAGGCAGGTTTTTTGTTATAAATGAATAAAAGTTTATTATATTTGAAGTGTACTATTAACACTTATTTTTTATTGATATGAAAATTAAAAGCATCATTATATTTGGATTAGGAATATTTTTAACACCATTTTTTTCAAATGCTCAAAAAGCAGTTTTTAAGAAAGACGAATTTAAGCAATGGGCACAAACTCCTCCCATGGGCTGGAACAGCTGGGATTGCTACGGTCCGACAGTGGAAGAACATGAGGTAAAAGCCAATGCGGATTATATGGCGCAGAAACTGAAGAAATTTGGATGGGAATATGTAGTGGTTGATATCAGATGGTTTGTAGAAAATGATAAAGCCGGAGGCTACAACCAGACAGACCCACGTTACGTAATAGACCAATACGGACGATATCAGCCTGCTGTAAACCGTTTTCCTTCTGCAAAAGACAATCAGGGATTCAAACTTTTAGCAGATTATATTCATAAAAAAGGATTGAAATTCGGAATCCACATTATGCGCGGGATTCCTAAAAAAGCAGTTGAAGAAAAAATGCCAATTAAAGGTGCAAACGGAATCACAGCCGATCAGATTTACACAACGGCTTTGCAATGCGAATGGCTGAAAGACAATTATACCATTTTGGCTGATAAACCGGGAGCACAGGAATACTACGATTCTATTTTTGAATTATATGCACAATGGGGCGTAGATTTCATTAAAATTGATGACTTGTCAAGACCGTATCACGAAGGTGAAATCAATTTAATCAGAAATGCAATAGATAAATGCGGGCGTAAAATCGTATTAAGTACTTCACCTGGAGAAACGCCAATTTCAGCTGCTGCTCACGTAAAAGAACACGCCAATATGTGGCGTATGGTAGATGATGTTTGGGATACCTGGCCACACATTACACATTTAATGGATGTAGCGCAAAAATGGTATCCGTACATTGCTCCGGGAACATGGCCTGATTGCGATATGATTCCGCTTGGACGTATTTCAGTTAGGGGAGAAAGAGGAGAAGACAGAATGACCCGTCTGACAAAAGATGAACAATACACCTTGATTACTTTTTTCAATATTTTTAAATCGCCTTTGTTCTTTGGAGGTGATCTGCCTAGCAATGATGCCTTTACTTTAGCATTGCTGACGAACAAAGAAGTAGTAAAAATGCACAATGAAAGTACTGATGTAAAACAGCTTTTTCACAAAGACGGAAAAATTGCGGTGACTTCAAGAAATCCAAAAGATGATAGCGTATATCTGGCATTGTTTAATATTTCAGATACAGAAACACAAAACGTTTCGGTAAGTCTTTCAGATCTTCATATTGCCGGTTTAGCAGATTGTAAAAACATGTGGACACGCGAAAAAGTAAATCTTTCTTCAAAAGAAGTTTCCACAACTTTAAAACCTCACAGTTCTGTTCTTTATAAACTAAAAAGCAAAAAATAATGAAGCACTTTTCATCGAAAAAACTGCTGGCTCAGCTATCGCTTTTAGTCATTGTTTTGTTTTCTTCTGCTTTTACTTTAAAAATAAAAGAGGAGAAACCAGACAAGGTCTATCTTTTTGCGTATTCGACATTAAAAAGCAACGGCAGAAACGGACTTCATTTTGCCTGGAGCGCAGATCAGAAAAACTGGTTTGCGATAGGACCTGAACACAGTTTTTTAAAATCAGATTACGGCAGCTGGGGACCAACAGGCAAATGCATGACGGAACCATATTTTATAAAAGATGATAATGGAATTTTTCATTGTTTGTGGAGTGTAAATGATGATGTTTTTGCACATGCTTCCAGCAAAAATCTGATTAACTGGAAAAGCCAGAATTACGTTCAGGCGATGAAAAACTTAGAAACAGAGGGGAAGCCGATCATTAAAGATATAAAAGTAAGCCGTAAAAACGAACAGTATGTGATTCACTGGACAGTTGATAATAAAAACTATTCGAATACCACGAAAGACTTTAAAAATTATAGTGCAACAACAATTCATACAGAAAGTCTTCCTTCGAGAACTGAGATTATTTTGCAGGGACAAAATGTAAAAGGAACAGTGACCGAAGTAGAGTGGAACCTTGTTAATTCACTGATCAAAAATATGGAAGCTTCTAAGTTCAGGGACAAACAGAATGATGCTTCTCCAAAAAGTGACAGTATATTATTTACAGGTTTAAAGCCTGTAACGGCTCAAATCAGTATCACTACGAAAGACTCTAAAAAAATAAGCAATATGCTTACAGGCGTATTTTTTGAAGATATTAATTATGCTGCAGATGGCGGTTTATATGGCGAACTGATTCAAAATCGTGGTTTCGAATATACATTGCACGATAAAAAAGGCAGCGATGAAAAATGGAACGCAACAATGGCATGGAACGGTGATTTTAAAATCGCAAAAGAAAACCCGATTCATATCAACAATCCAAATTATGCTGTAGTTACAAAAGGAACTATCAGCAACACCGGATTTGACGGCATTCCGCTTAAAGCCAATGAAAAATATGATTTTAGTGTATTTGCAAAAGGCGCAGGTTTTGTTGTAAAATTAAAGTCGGCTTCAGGAGAAACTTTGGCAGAAGCCTCTTTAAAATCAGGTGCTTCATGGAAAAAAGTAAATGCTGTTCTAAAACCTTCCAAAACCGTTACAGATGCCCATTTGGAAATCAGTACAACTGGCGAAACCGCTGTTGATATGATTTCGCTTTTTCCGCAAAAGACTTTCAAAAACCGTAAAAATGGTCTTCGGGCAGATTTGGCAGAAACTATTGCAGCAATGCATCCTAAGTTTGTGCGTTTTCCGGGCGGCTGTGTAGCACATGGAGATGGAATTCATAATATTTACAAATGGAAAAATACGATTGGACCTTTGGAAAGCCGTATCCCTTCACGAAATATCTGGAATTACCATCAGTCCATGGGATTAGGGTATTTTGAGTACTTTCAGTTTTGTGAGGATCTGGGAGCAGAGCCAGTTCCGGTTTTAGCAGCCGGTGTTCCTTGCCAGAACTCTTCTGACGGAGGGGCCGGACAGCAATTCGGAATCCCGATGAAAGATATGGACGAATACGTGCAGGATGTTTTGGATTTGATTGAATACGCAAACGGAAGCGCAACCAGTGTCTGGGGGAAAAAACGCGCTGAAGCAGGTCATCCAAAGCCCTTCAATTTAAAATATGTCGGAATCGGAAATGAAGACCTGATCAGTGATGTTTTCGAAGAACGCTACCGAATGATCATAAAAGCCGTACAGCAAAAATATCCTGAAATTATTGTAATTGGTACTGTTGGACCTTTTAATGAAGGATCAGATTATAACGAAGGCTGGGCACTTGCAGACGATATGAAACTGCCAATTGTTGACGAACATTATTACCAGAGTCCGGGCTGGTTCATCAACAACCAAAGTTTTTATGACGGCTATGACCGCTCAAAATCAAAAGTATATCTGGGTGAATATGCGTCTTGGGGCAATAAGTTTTACAATGCTTTAGCCGAAGCTTTATACCTGACCGGAATCGAGCGAAATGGTGATGTGGTTGCAATGGCTTCGTATGCGCCATTACTGGCACGCGAAAAACACACACAATGGAATCCTGATTTGATTTATTTTAATGGGAATGAAGTAAAACCAACGGTAAATTATTTTGTACAGCAATTGTACGGTCAGAATCCGGGCAATGTTTATTTGCAAAACACTATAAAACTTTCGGACCCCAATAACGATGTCAGCAAGCGTATCGGAATATCAGCTGTTCAGGATAGTGCTACTGGTGATTTGATTGTAAAATTGGTCAATCTTCTTCCGGCTGCGGTAACGCCTTCCATAGATTTGACGAATTTTTCAACCGCTGAAAATGCAACTTATACACTGATGACCGGAAAACCGGATAAAACAGCAGCGAGACCAGTTACACAGAAACTGACTGCCAAAGAAGCATTTTCAAAAGAACTGCCTCCGTATTCTTTCGTAGTAATCCGTGTGAAGATAAACTCTAAAACACTTTTAAATGAAAGCTTTTAAAATTTTGAATGGGATTAGAATTTAAATGAGCCCGTTGGATGTAATTATTAAAACCGTCAGTTCAAGTGTTTTTTGTGAAGAGAAACGGAACAAAAAATGTATCGAGAACCGTCTTTAATGGATAATTTATCTGTTCTCGATACAATCCCGATGAAAAATCGGGATCACTTGAACTGACGAAAAATTATCATTAAAAACCTAATTGCACCCAACGAGTTTAAAACAGTAAATAAAATTAAATGATAATGAAAAAAACACATTTTTATCTTATAGTACTAGTAGCATTTTTTAATGTACTACAGGCACAGCAGCCTGCAGCAGGAACACCACCGGTTATTGCCGGAAAAGATTTAACCGCGTATTTGTTTGTGTATTTTACCGGAAACAGCGTAGAAGAAGAAGCGGTTCGTTATGCAGTAAGTGCCGATGGTTATCATTATTATACCCTTAACAAAGATAAACCAGTTATAGACAGTAAGGCAATCAGTTCAACAGGTGGCGTGCGCGATCCTCATATTTTGCGCGGTGATGACGGCAAAACATTTTATATGGTATTGACCGATATGACTTCTTCAAAAGGCTGGGACAGCAATCGTGCCATGGTATTGCTAAAAAGTACTGACCTTGTTAACTGGAAAAGCAGTGTCGTAAATATTCAGAAAGTATTTCCGGGCAATGAAAACCTGAAACGTGTCTGGGCGCCACAGACGATTTACGATGCCAAAGCCGGAAAATATCTGATTTATTTCAGCATGCAGCACGGAAACGAAGCAGATAAAATTTACTACGCTTACTCGAATAAAGATTTCACAGCTTTAGAAAGTGAGCCGAAATTGCTATTTATTCCAAAATCTCAAAAAGCCTGTATTGACGGCGATATCATAGAAAAAGACGGCGTATATCATCTTTTTTACAAAACCGAGACCGAAAAGCCGGGAATTAAAGTGGCTACTACTACCGATCTGACTTCAGGAAAATGGACAGAAAACGACAATTACCTGCAGCAGACAAAAGAATCTGTAGAAGGCTCGAGTGTTTTCAAATTGAACAATTCAGATGACTATATCCTGATGTATGACGTTTACATGAAAGGGAAATACCAGTTTACAAAAAGTACCGACTTAGAAAATTTCAAAGCAATTGACGATGAGATTTCAATGGATTTCAAACCGCGTCACGGAACTATTTTGCCAATCACGCGTACCGAATTAAAAAGGCTGCTTGCAAAATGGGGAACTCCTGAAAAATTGCCAAAAATCAATAACAATCCGGTTTTAGAAGGCTACTATGCCGATCCTGATATTTTATATTCAAATAAAACCAAAAAATATTACATCTACCCAACCAGCGATGGATTTGATGGCTGGTCCGGAAAGTATTTTAAAACTTTTTCATCTGATAATTTAGTAGACTGGAAAGACGAAGGTGTGATTTTGGATCTTCCAAAAGATGTAAGCTGGGCCAACAGAAATGCCTGGGCGCCTTGTATTGTAGAGAAAAAAGTAAAAGGAAAATACAAATATTTCTATTATTTCACTGCAGCGCAAAAAATTGGTGTTGCCGTTTCAGACAATCCTGCAGGACCTTTCAAAGACAGCGGAAAAGCTTTGGTAGCGACCAGACCGGAAGGAGTAAAAGGCGGTCAGGAAATCGATCCGGATGTTTTTACAGATCCTAAAACTGGAAAAAGCTATTTGTACTGGGGTAACGGATATATGGCTGTAGCTGAACTGAATGATGATATGATTTCATTCAAAGGCGATGTGAAGCTCATTAAAGTTGATAAAACATTCCGTGAAGGAACCTATGTGATTTACAGAAAAGGAACCTATTATTTCATGTGGAGCGAAGACGATACCAGAAGTCCGAATTACAAAGTGC
Organism: Flavobacterium flavigenum; assembly: GCF_027111255.2. Taxonomy (NCBI): domain Bacteria; kingdom Pseudomonadati; phylum Bacteroidota; class Flavobacteriia; order Flavobacteriales; family Flavobacteriaceae; genus Flavobacterium; species Flavobacterium flavigenum. The sequence goes on from NZ_CP114285.2 coordinate 5,191,092, forward strand.
GCTACGGAACTTCAAAATCGCCTCTGGGACCAATTGAAATTCCCGAAAACAACATCGTAATTCAGGGAATCCCGGATCAGGGAATCTATGCAACAGGTCATAATTCGGTTTTACAAATTCCCAATAAAGACGAATGGTATATCACGTACCACCGATTTTCATATCCAACCGGAATAAAAATGGGCGAGGCCGGAGGTTTTCACCGTGAAGTCTGCATTGACAAATTAGAATTCAATCCGGACGGAACCATTAAACAGGCAACCCCAACCCATACAGGAATACAGGCAATTAAGTAATGCAAATTATTTAGTTGTAAAAAGCTGCTCTACTTTGCCCCGGAGCAGCTTTTTTTGTTTTATAGAATTTGAGTTTTAGGGAGCTATTTCCAGCTGTCCGTTATATCTTTTATGCCGAACACCGGCATAAAAGGATGCCACTACCATCTGGGCTATACTATTTAAAAGATATCTTAGATTTATATAAGAATAGTTTATAAATCAAATGGTTTAAACATAAATCGCTAAATTAAAAATTATTAAACATACATTAGTTAAGATAGGAAATCATCAGAGGAGAACAACAACAGGGAATAAGCGAAACGCATACATAATCAAGTAAATTCATTACAAAAGTCATCAATTCCTTTGATATGTAAGAAAAAATTTTATTTTTGTATGGCAATAAAACGCATAAATACAAACCAAAACATGCGCATAACATGCCAATATAGAATAAAATAGGCTAAATTTATTCGCATATAAACGAGTTGGGAGTAATTGGCAGTAGACTACGGAGTTTCTTGCACAATAAATTTTCGGGATATTTTTTTGGGATGTTTAAAGGATAAAGCATTTAGGCTTCAAGTCTTTCGATTGGGAATCGTAGAAAGTTCACTTTCAATACGTTTGACAACGTAAAAGACTTGGCGAAGTTATCGAAAATAAATGACAAAGTCAAGAACTTACTTTCGAAAACTTAAACATCCCAAAAAAACAGCGCCCAAAAACCCCTATTATTGACTTCGCCTAGCAGGCTTGCTAAGCGCAATAAATAATTGGTTTCATTGATTTGGATTGTGTAGAAAGAAAAAGACAGGAGTAGTCTATCCAACTCCGTTACTGATTAAAATATGGATTGTGTATAAGTCAGTAACTACTCCCAACAGCGGCTATGAGAAATGCCTTCCGCTTTTTTTGGATAAAATAGTACAAATTGAAAAATTTGGCTATTTTAGCTATTATTAGTGAAGCGGCAAAGAGAAGGCACTTCGCATAGCCGCGAAACGTTAGCGGATATTTTGGAGAAAAACTGCGGAATAAAGACAATATCGAAAACAAAAAATCGAAAAATTAACTATATGAAAATTAAGTTTTTAAAAGTATTATTCACAATATTTATATTTTCAAATTTATCTTTCGGGCAATCAAAAACACCATATTTAATAAATAACGAATTATTTGAATTACCAGGAAAGTGGAAACATATTGGAAAAATTGAGAATTCTGCACAATGGGGTTTTGCAAACAAAAAATTAGAACTTACTTTACTTATAAATGTTAGAAAACCAGAAATTTTTGAGTTTTATAACAAAGAAATGACTGAACTGGAATTTTTAAATAAATTCTATGCTTGGGAAACAGAATTTTGGAAAAAAGATGATGGAAACATAGAAATAGAGAAAATTGAAACAAACGAAACGGATAAATACATAATTTGGAGATTAAAAATAATCGACAAAAATATTGAAAGTTTCATTTTTAGCGGAATTAGAAACAGCAAATTAATTGGATTGAGCTTGACGGATGACAACAAAAGAGAACCGAAAAGTAGAGCCGAAAAAATTGAATTTCTCAAGAATATTTACTTTAAAAAATAAAAACATCCGCTAACCGTCGTTTGGCAATATGGCGGGATTTGGCTTAATTTGAAGATGGTTTTGTACTTGGAAAATTAGTCATTAACCGAAAAATAAGGCTTCCTTAATCCGCCACATCGCCAAGCGACCAAACGTTATATGATACCTTACCTAAACAATAGGCTAAAGTATTCAGAAGAAAATTAAATAAAAATGGATAAAGGTGTTGGAGTTAGTATACTTGTAGGTTTAACAATTGCTTCGTCAATTTATGTTTGGGAGCATAAATATTTTAGTAAACTAGAAAAAACTGTCTTGTTACTTTGTATTGTTTTTCCTCCTGCTCAATGGTTAGGAATTTTAGGAATTTTAATCTATTACAATTATAAAGTTAAAAATAGTCCTGCAATAGTAAAGGAAAGAAATGCAAAAACTAAATTAGAAACCTCAATCAACAATCTTACAGATTTGAGAAATAAAGAAATTTTAACAGATGAAGAGTACAATCAAAAAGTTGCCAAAATAAAAACAGAAAAAGCTCAACAAGATATTCAAAACTCAAAAGAGTATAAACAACTAAAAAGCTTACTTGACAGTGGAATCTTAACAAACGAAGAATTTGAAAGTAAAATCACTCTTGTAAATATTGCAAAAACAATAACGAAAGACTATCGAATTGTTGAAGGTTTTTCAGAAGGATTAGCTTTGGCTATAAATTCAGATTTAGATTATGGGTTTGTAGACGAAAATGAAAAAGTTGTTATAGACTTTATTTTTGAACACGCAGAAAACTTTAAAAATGGCATCTCGAATGTAAGATATAAAGGAAGTTTTAGAAAAGTTAATAAAAATGGCGAATTCATACAGTAAAAAAAGCCATCATATAACACACGCTACAAGCAAGTTGGGCATTAGGCTTAATTTAAATATTGTTTTGTGTCGGCGAAAAAAGTAAAAACAGAAAAATAGTAAATTTTAACCCCAACCTGCGTGTAGCGCGGGAACGTTACCAGTAATGCAACACCACGAAACTATGAAAGAACTTCTTGACGAAAGAAACCAAAAATTATGGGACGAGATATCCGAATATTATGAAGTTGAATTTATCGATTCTTCCAATGGTGAATATGGTTGCTATACTGAAAGTAAAAATGTTGTGTTTACAATAAATAAGAACAACATGTGTAAAGATTCATTTACACATGAAATGCTTCACGCCTATTTAAAAATACACGAGTTTTACATTGGAAATTCTATATACCTTACTTTGTCTGGAAGTAAACTTTTTTCATCAATTCTTTCTCCTCTATTGATTGACCACATCGGGAATTGCTTAGACCATATAAAAATGCTTCCATTATATTTGGAGCTTGGCTTTGAAAGACAAAAATTTATTCAAGATTATTTTGAATATAAATGCACGACCGAAGAACTAAGAAATTTTGAGAAAAGCTATAGAACTGGAAAGAAAATAAATCTTGAAGCTGTTGATCCATATATTGGAAGACTAGTAGCTATTTTATGTGATCCAAATGATAAATTCAATTATTCAAATGAGCTTAAAAGACTTCGAAAAGTTGACGATTTATTATATCGAATTATAGAAAGATTAATAAATCATACCAAAGAGATAAAACTTGTTGATCGAAAACCATTTGAAGATTGCTATAGAACAGTTAGTGGGAATTTTTATAATAACTTAAAAGTCTGGGCAACACAAAATAAGCTCACTGCATAATGCACTACTGGTAACACTTGCTACAAGAGATTTGGGCATTTGGCTTAATTTAAAAATGGTTTTGTATTTGGGAGTTTAGGCAAATCCGAAAATAAGGCTTAATTTAATCCCAAACCTCTTGTAGCAAGGGAACGTTATGTGATACCCAACAAGAAAAATGCGTAAATGAAATTACCTTTTATAATTAAATCACTTCTTTTACTAACAATTGTGAGAGGTATAGTTGTGATTTTACACGAACTTGGACACGCAATTCCAGCAATCATATTAACAAAACAAAAAGTTTCTATATACATCGGATCATATGGAAATCCAAAGAAAAGTATAAATTTCAGAATTGGACTTTTGGATGTGTGGTTAAGTTATGAAATGCTTTCTTGGAAAAATGGTTTGTGTGTTCCATCAGCAGAAAATATTTCAATTAATAGACAGATTATTTATGTTTTAACTGGACCTATTTGTTCTTCTATTTTTGCTACACTTTATTTATATGTAGCCCTTTTTAAAAATTTTAGTGATTTATATTTGCATTTCGCAGTAATATTTTTCTTAATCTCAATATTAGATTTATTTGGAAATCTGATACCAAATGAAAACCCAATTGAGTTATTTGACGGAACAGTAACTTACAACGATGGTTATACACTATCTAAACTTTTTAAGTACAGAAAATTTCCAAATCAATATACTGAAGCAATTGATTTATTTAACAAAAAAGAATACAAGAAATCAATAAATCTTTTTGATTACTTCCTAAAAGTAAAACTAAAAGATGAAAATATTTATCGTCTAAATATGTTTGCAAATATGCAAATTAAAAACTTCGAAAGAGCAAAAGAATTATTTGATAATTTCGAACAAGAATTCAAATTAACATCGGACGATTATTCAAATGGAGGGCTTATTTATAGTAAACTAAATATGAATAATGAATCCTTACATTTTTATAATAAATCTATCGAACTAAACGCCGAAAATGTGTATTCTTTAAACAACAAAGGTTTTACTTTAACTTTACTTGAAAAATATTCTGAAGCAATTCCGCTTTTTGATAAAGCAATTGAAATTGATGAATTTTTTGCTTATTCATACAATAACAGAGGGCTTTCAAAAATTAAAACAGGAAGAGTTAACGAAGGTTTAGCTGACATAGAAAAGTCTATTAAACTTGACGAAAATAATTCATATTCATATCGAAATCTTGGAATTTACCATTTTGATATTGGAGAAATAGAAAAAGCAAGAGAACTATTTTTGAAATCAAAAGAGTTAGATGGAGATACTCATATGATTGATGAACTAATTTTATCGACAAGTATATCGTAGATATGGGCATCACATAACACTTGCTACAAGAGATTTGGGCATTTGGCTTAATTTAAAAATGGTCTTGTATTTGGGATGTTTAGGCAAATCCGAAAATAAGGCTTAATTTAATCCCAAACCTCTTGTAGCAAGGGAACGTTATGGTGTATAGCTCCGACGAACAACAGTCGATTTTAATCAGGTGTTTAGTTAAGAAAATCCAAACAGAAACAGAAACCGAGCCGGCGAAAATCTGAACCGAAATCCAACGCTTAATTGTTGCGGACAAACAAACGTGAACCGCTTTTTGGAAAACCGAAAGCGGATTTTTTTTGTCGATTTTTTTTGAGAATTAACTGAAGTTTGAAACTCAAAAGCGAAAACTATTTGGAACGGAAATCGGAAGACGGAAAAGCTACCGAAATTGGAATCGATAATTGGAATGTCAAATCGTCCGTGCTCAACAATCGTCGAGCTACACACCATAACACACGCTACAAGCGATTTGGGCAATTGGCTTAATTCAAATATGGTTTTGTATTTGCAAGAATTTGGCTAAACCGAAAAATAACGCTAATTTAGTCCCAAACCGCTTGTAGCGCGAGACCGTTACCTGCAACCCCAAGAGACCCCTTGCAAACATTGACAGTCCGACAGAAAACGAAAGAAAATCCAACGCTCCGTAAAATTAAAAGAGGTGCAAGCCAACGTACAAAGCCAACGCTTTTGCACCACATTTAATTTACCCCAACGCACCCCAATGCACTCATCCCCCAAAAAGAGGTCTGAGTTAATTTTCAAACAACATAGTAGCAAACAACCCATTTAAAAATTATAAATTTGCGACTAAAAATATAAATAGGCATAATGTCAAAAGAAGCAAAAGCAAGAATTAAAATAAACCACCTACTTGAAGAAGCAGGTTGGAGTTTCTTTGATAGTGAAACTAACAAAGCAAACATTTTATTAGAACATAGAACTAAAAAAGCAAAGTTTGACAATTCTAAACTTGGCGAAGATTTAGAAAATGCACCTGATGGATTTATTGACTATTTATTATTAAACGAATTATCAAGACCAATTGCCCTTGTTGAAGCCAAAAGAGAAAATATTGACCCTTTAAATGCAAAAGAACAAGCAAGAGAATATGCAAGGGCTCAACATATTAGGCACATTTTTTTGTCCAACGGAAACCTACATTATTATTGGGATTTAGAATATGGAGAACCGACTGTAATATCTAAATTTTTAAGTATTGCTCAATTAAATGAAGCAATAAAATGGTCGCCAAGTCCTGAAAAAATGAATGATTTGCAAATAGACGAAAACTATATTGCAATTTCACAAGATGCGAATTGGTTAACATATACAGAAGCACAAAAACAAGAGGCAAGAACCAATAAAGGAATTAAACAATTAAGAGATTATCAAGTTCAAGCAATTCAAAGATTAAAAGGCGAATACATAAATGGAAAAAATCGTTTTCTTTTTGAAATGGCAACAGGTACAGGCAAAACGCTTTTAAGTGCAGGAATAATAAAAATATTTATAAGGTCAGGTAATGCCGACAGAGTTTTATTTTTAGTTGACAGAATTGAATTAGAAAGACAAGCACACAGTGCTTTTAAAAAATATTTAGAAGACGATGCAATCCAATGCGTAATTTATAAACGCAATAAAACGAATTGGCAAAGTGCAAAAGTGGTTGTTTCAACTATTCAAAGTTTAGCATATGATAACCGTTTTCAAAAGGAATTTAGTCCTTCTGATTTTCAATTAATTATTTCAGACGAAGCTCACAGAACAATTAATGGTAACAACAGAGTAATTTTTGATTATTTTATTGGTGCTAAATTGGGTTTAACTGCAACACCAAAAGATTACTTAAAAGGCGTAGCAATTGACGAAGCAGACCCAAGAGAAATGGAAAAGCGTTTGTTGTTAAGTACTTATGAAACATTTGGTTGCGCTGATGGAACACCAACTTATAGATTTAGTTTAGAAGATGCTGTAAAGCATAAACCACCTTATTTGTGTTTGCCAAAACTTTTAGATGCAAGAACAGACATAACAACAGATTTATTAAGTAAACAAGGTTGGACACATAAATTTACAAACGAAGAAGGAGACGAAGAAGAAGACACTTTTTACAAAAAAGATTTTATGAGAAAATTCTTTTCTCACGAAACCAATAAAAAGTTTGTTGAAACTTTTTTAAAGTATGCCAAGAAAGACCCAATTAGCAACGAAATTGGTAAAACAATTTTTTTCTGTGTTTCAAGAGCACATTGTAGAATAATGACCAAACTTTTGAACGAAGAAGCGTCAAAACTATATCCTGAACAATATGGCGGTGGTTCTTTTTTTGCTTTGCAAATCACTTCTGATATTATGGGTTCGCAAGACAGAACTACACGATTTTCAAATAATGATTTGAATGGACACAGTAGTTTTAATCCAGAACTTTTTGATTACGAAAGTAGCAAAACAAGAGTATGCGTAACCGTTGGAATGATGACAACAGGTTATGATTGTACTGATATATTGAATGTAGTTTTATCAAGACCGATTTTTTCGCCAACTGATTATATCCAAATAAAAGGACGAGGAACAAGATTACATACATTTGATTATAAAGACACGAGCATTGCAAAAGACAACTTTCATTTATTTGACTTTTTTGCAAACCACGAATATTTTGAAGATGAATTTGATTACAAGCAAAAAATAGAATTACCAAAGGAAACAGAAAACGAAAAAAAAGGAGGAGTTCCAAATCCACCAAAAGTAGATTTGAATTATTTAGGTGCAGACGAAGTTAAATCGTTTACAGAAGAAGAGTTTTCGGCAGACAAATTAATGAAAGTCGATAAAGAAGCTTTTTCAAAACAATTTGAAAGTGCCACAGTAGAAGAAGTTCAAAAAAATCCTGAATTACAAAAAGCAGTTGAGGAAGAAGATTGGAATTCATTGAGTGCTTATGTTCAAGAGAATATATTTGAAAAACCAAGCGAATTTTGGAATTTGGATAAATTGTTAACTTCTTATGGTGTCGACAGAAGAGCAAGTTTGAAAGAAATAATGATGAAAATTTTCTTGAAAGATTACAAGCTAAAAACAAGAGAAGATTTAGCCAACGACTATTTTCAAAAGTTTATTTCCGAAGCACAATTTGACAATTCAAAATACAATCCTGCAAAAAGATTATGGGATAGTTACTTATTGTACGAAGACATAAGAGAAAAAATAAATAGTAACAGTCCAGACCCAAACGATGCTCGTTTTGGTCTACGAGAAATGAAAGAATTAGGTAAAGACAACCGAATTCAAATAGTGAATTACATTAAAGACAACATTTCAATCAATCAATTTTTACCAAGATAAATTATGCTAACAAAAGAAACGAAAAAAAGGATTGATGATGCAAGAGATACTTTGGTTGGCGTTTTACCTTTGCCTACTGACCAAATTGAATTAATCACAATTGGATTGATTTATAAATTTATGGACGACCAAGACGAAGAACTTCGTCAAAGTGGTTTTGATGAAAAGTTTTTTAAAGGAACATTAAAAGATTATTCTTGGCAACAATTAATGAGCAATCAAATTAGTGCTGACCAACGTGTAACAAAATTTATAAACGGTATTGAGCAAATCCAAAAAGCAACCGAAATTCCGTTACTTTTCAAAGAAATATTTCAAAATGCTTTTTTAAAGTTCAGAGATGGAAAAGTATTACAACGCTTTTTAGATTTAATTAATGGTTTTACCTATTCACACAGTGAAGAGTTAGGAAATGCTTTTGAGTATTTACTCAAAACGATGGGAAGCCAAGGCGACAATGGACAATTCAGAACACCAAAAAATATTATCGACTTTATTGTTGATGTAGTAAATCCATTAAAAACCGATACCATACTTGACCCAGCTTGTGGCACAGGTGGTTTTTTAGTTTCTTCATTCAAACATTTATTGCGAACTAATACCAAAGGTTTTGAAAACACAAGATTTACACTAAACGGAATTGATGAAGAAAAAATATATCAAAATCTTGGCGATAAACTAACCACAGACGAAAGAAAAAATATTGAAAAAAATATAGCAGGTTACGACAATACACCTTTAATGGTAAGGTTGGCAAGGGTAAACTTATATCTACACCATTTTAATAATCCTAAAATACACGAATACAATACATTAATTACCGATACTCGTTGGAAAGACAGATACGATTGTATTTTAGCCAATCCACCTTTTATGACACCAAAAGGAGGTATTGACCCACATAATAAATTTAGAATTCCTGCAAACAGAACCGAAATTTTATTTTCTTCCTACATTCTACAACACCTAAATTCTGAAAAAGGAAAAGCAGGTTTTATAGTTCCAGAAGGCATCATTTTTACTACAAGCGTTGATTACGTAAATCTAAGAAAATGGCTTTTGTATGAAGCAGGTCTTTGGGCTGTGGTTTCATTGCCAGCGAATGTTTTTCAACCCTATTCAGGTGTAAAAACTTCTATTTTGTTTATAGACAAAGAAGTGGCAAGAAACAGAACAGAAGTTCTAATGGTTAAAATTGAAAATGATGGTTTCTCACTTAATACAAACAGAAGTGAGATTAAAGAAAACGACTTACCAGAAGCTTTAAAACTAATAGAACTTTGCAAGTCAAACAAAGTAGAATTTATAAATGAGTTAGATACTGATAATGAGTTTTTTGAAAAAATACGCTTTGTTCATCGAGATGAATTTGCAAAATTAGATGCATATAAAAGTAGTAGTATAGCATATAATTATTGTTCTAAACAATTTGAAAATATTTCTAAACTAAAAAAAGAAACAAACGAAAAAGTAATCGAATCGCCTTTAAAAAGTGATAAATACCAAGAAAAATTTGATAAGAAAAAGCAAGACTTTTTTGATCTTATTGGAATTGATTTTATACCCGATACAAATGAAGAATTTAATATTTGGTTTGACGAAAATATTAGGGAAAACGCTATTGAGTTTGGAACTAGACTAACTAATAGTGAAATTTCTGAAAATATAAAAAAACACATTGAAAGTTATAGAAATTTTGACTTAGGATTTAATAAATTAACTGACGATTTAGATACTACTTCAAAATATGAAATGGTTAGATTGGAGAGACTTGCTCATTTTAAAAGAGGTCCTTTTGGAGGTTCATTGAAGAAAGAAATTTTTGTAGAAAAAGGGTATCTTGTTTATGAACAATATCACGCAATAAATAACGATTTCAATTTTGGAAGATACTTTATAGATGATGCTAAGTATCAAGAAATGAAGGCTTTTGATGTTCATACGAATGACATTCTTATAAGTTGTTCAGGAACAATGGGAAAAATCGCAATAGTACCTGAAAATCATCCCGAAGGTATTATAAATCAAGCATTGCTTCGCCTGAGAACAAATGATTTAATTTCTCCTATATATTTGAAAAAAATTTTAGAATCAGATAATATTCAAAATAAATATTTTAGAAATCAAAATGGAGTTGCAATACAAAATGTTCCATCTGTTGCAGTTTTAAAAGACATTCTTATTCCATTACCACCTATTGAAATTCAAAATGAAATAATTGATAAAATTGATAAAATTGATAAAAAAATAGAAATATTGGAAAGTCAAATTGATGAACTAAGAAGTGATATAGAAATTGAGTTGAATCAAATTTGGATATAATGAACTTCAAAGAATATTTTACATATACTTCGAAATTACTCAATGCACAAAGCGATGTAGCAGAGGTTATTCAGCATATGCCTACAAGAGGCAAAGTAAGAGAGTACTTTATCAAAGATATTATTGAAAAGCATTTTGGTAACACTATTAAAATTCATAGAGGAGTTGTCAATTTAGACAATTCAAACCAAGAAGGACAAATTGATTTGATATTAGCTCACAACAATTCAATAATGGCTTCTTTCACACCAGAAGACATTGGATTAGATGCAGAAGATTGTAAAATGATTTTGGAGGTTAAGACAAATGCAATTTCAGACGACTTTAAGGTATTTAACAGCAGAGCCAAATTAATAAAAGATAATTGCCTTGACAGGCAACCACTTTGTGGAATGTTTTGTTATAAAATCAATCTTTTAAAAACAACAATTTTAGAACGCTTTGGTTACGAATATGACGAAGTAAATTTAATGTATATCCAAAACGATGCAATAGAAATTGACTATCCATTTATTGACTTTGTTGTTTGCATAGACCAAGAGGAATTTGAAGACCACACAAACACAACACAATTTTTCATACGCAAAGACAGTTCAGAATTTTCAACAGGCGACTATGACTTATCTGAAAATTTTCCTTCTGTTGAAGACTTTATAAAAATGATAAAAGGAGTTTTAGACAATTAAATATAGAAATATGAAATATAATAAATACAAAATTGAAGACATTGAAGTTGGTGACGAAGTTTACTTTGACTCTACACAAGGACAAAGTAATCACGATCTTTATTGGAAAGTAATAACCAAAATTGAAAATGAAAAACGATTAATAGTTCAATTAGACGAAATGGGTCATTCAGACTTACGTTGGACAGTTAATATTGACGAGGTTAGACAGCATTTAAAAATTGGTAAATAGATCGCCAACGCTTTTGGTAGCACATTTGCATTTTTGCCAACACACAAAGCCAACGCTAAAAAAATGCAAAAGAGCTACCAAGCCAACGCACAGAAAGACAATAAAAATGGACAGACAAACAGACCCGAAAAAGGGGCAGCAGGTAACACTTGCTACAAGAGATTTGGGCATTTGGCTTAATTTAAAAATGGTCTTGTTTCAGGGAAGTTTAGGCAAATCCGAAAGATTACGCATTTTTAACCCCAAACCTCTTGTAGCAAGGGAACGTTATAGCCAATTTTAGGACGACCCAACGAAATGAAAGAACCAATAGAAGTTTTAGTTTTAGAAAGTCAATTAATCAAGTTTTATGACGAAGCTGATTATAAATTTGACTCTATGGACAACATAAAATCTTATAGTAAAACATTTATAAGTGGTGACAAAAATACGTTGACTTCGCAGATTGGAGTTGAAGTGTTTGAAGACGACAAACTAATATCAAGTTGTCTAATAGGCTCAGAAGGTGGTGGAACTGGAATAACAGGAAATACATCATTAATTAGTTACGGCGGACTAGTCATTTGTTGCTCTAACACGGTATTCAAATTAACAATACCAGACTTAAATTTAGAATGGAAAACAATTTCTGACCCAGCGACTTGTTTTGGTATTCATTATCTTGACAAAGATTATGTAGTTCACGGAGAACTTGAAATCACAAGACTTGACAAAGACGGAAAAATACTGTGGCAACAAAGTGGACGAGACATTTGGACAACAGCAGAAGCTTATGATGATTTCGCAGTTTATGACGACTATATTTTAGCGACTGACTGGGAATACAACAGATACAAGTTTGACTTTGACGGGAAATTATTAGAAGAATATAAAGTTGAACCACGAAAAGAAGAGCTGACAGTAGTAAAGGAAGAAGCAAAAAAATGGTGGAAATTTTGGTGAAAAGAAAAACTGGCTATAACAGGCGCTTGGCAAAAAAGCGGTTTCAGTGCTTAAATAAAGTTTTGTGCTTCATATCAAGTTTTGTGCTGTCAGACAGTTTTGTGCTTCGAAATCCGCTTCTTCGCCAAGCGCCAAAACGTTGTGTGCAATTGTAAAACCGACTACATTTGATTTATGAATTATACAGTATTTTATTCTTGGCAGTCTGATTTAGAAAATAGATATAATCGCTCTTTTATCCAAGATGTACTTGACAAAGCAACCAAAGTTTTGTCTAAAGACGAAAATTTTTCATTAGATGCAGTTGTTGATCGAGATACATTTGGGATGCCTGGCAGTCCATCAATTGTCGAATCAATTACAGGAAAGATAGCAAAATCTGATGTTTTTGTCTGTGATATATCCATTATTAATTTATCTTCAACTGGGCGACCAACCCCAAATCCCAACGTATTATATGAATTGGGTTTTGCATCTGCCATATTAGGCTGGGAGCGAATAATTATGATACAAAATACCGCTTTTGGAAATATAGAAAAGCTACCTTTTGATTTGCGTGGAAGACGTATTTTGCAATACCATTTGGATAATACAATTGAGGGTAAAGCTGATGAAAAAAATAAACTTAAAAAGCAATTAACAGATGTCTTTCAAGAAGCACTTAAACATTACAATAAAGATTACAACTCAAAGGAAAAAATTGTTTGGTGGGGAGATTGGAGTATAGAATCTAAAATTAAAATTCATGGTGGTAAATTACATATTAACCGAGTATCATCAGATGCTTTCTTTTTTAGCATTATAATATGGGACGGTGCAAGAAGTGGACAAATATCTGGTAAAGCACAAATATTGACACCGCATTCAGCCTATACAAGAATTAAAACATTTGACGATCAGGATTGCGAAATTATATTTCGAAGAAGATTAGAAAATGGAGAATGGTTTATTGAAATCGAAGAAGGTGAAGGTTGTAAAATGTTCCATGGTCATAACGCCACATTTTCTGGACATTATAAACATTCACCAGAAATGGTTATTAATTATGGATACTTGGACGAGATAGATCTTAATGAAATTGAGCGAATGACAGGAAAATATTTATCTGTATTTCTAGATAATTTTCAACAGTTTAGTATAGAAAAAGATGAAGAAGACAATGAATTGGTAGTCATTACTGCAGGAGTAAAAGGTCTTTATACAATTATGGAATCAATAGTTGTCCTAAATAAGTTTGGCAACATTTGGTGTGCATTTATAGATCCTGAAATAGACACTATACGCTACTTCACTAATCTGACAGGTCAAGACAAACCAAAATCAATGAAAGATTGGTTATCAAGACTTGCTGAGAAGCAGATTATAGAAAATGATGACAATGAACAACATTCAAATTTAGATGAGTAATAACAACTGCACACAACACTTGCTACAAGAGATTTGGGCATTTGGCTTAATTTGAAAATGGTCTTGTATTTGGGAAGTTTAGGCAAATCCGAAAATAAGGCTTAATTTAATCCCAAACCTCTTGTAGCAAGGGAACGTTACTGGAGACTTGTGCCGAAATTACGCTGAAGAAAATTATTAGAAAATATGCATTTTTTTTGCGCAGAAAATATTAAGTAGAACTCAAAAGTTACCAGCAATTTAAACCGAAAAACTCGCAAAATACCCAAATTATGAAATTCACTTATAAATCGAAAATATTAATTTTTTTCCCATTTTTATTCTTGGCTTGCAATAATCCAAAGTTTGAGACAGAGTCTAGTCCAAAGTTTGAGCCTATATTTAAAGTTAATAATCAATTTGTTAATCTAGAAATACAAAAATTAATAAAAACAAAAAGCCTTTTTATAGAAGGATACAAAACTCGTGTAAATGATACTTTGGACATCTTTCTAACTGTTCAGCTGATAAATGTGGAAATTTCACCTAAAAACAATGATTCTTTAGTCGCTATTCAAAAAAAGGTAGCGAGAAAAATCAAAAATTTATTGAAAAATCCTTTACAATTCAAAGCATACGATATTGTTATAATTAAAAGAGATACTGTCAAAAATCTTTTAGGATCGATGACTTCCGAAGAGGGGCTTTCTCATAATCGATTTAACACAAGTGATTTATAAAAATGCGCAAAACTCTGGAATGTTGGAAGGTGAAAACAGAAACTTGAAAAGCGTTACGCTGAAAATTAAAAATTAAAATCTGCCAACAAAAACGTGAAAATTTATGGTTAGATTCATAATTTTGACAAAAAACAAGCCTCCAGTAACACTTGCTACAAGAGATTTGGGCATTTGGCTTAATTTGAAAATGGTCTTGTATTTGGGAAGTTTTGGCAAATCCGAAAATAAGACTTGATTTAACCCCAAACCTCTTGTAGCAAGGGAACGTTGGCGGTCAGTTGAAGCCGAACTTACGCAGAAAAATATTTTGGAAAGGATAAATTTTCGTCACGCAGAAAAATCAGAAAAGCAAACGTGAAAATTGGAAAGCGACAAGCGGAAGTTTGGAAACTAACAGTAATGTCATTTTTTTAACAAAAAGCATTTAAACAATAAATATGAAACTAAGTAATTCTTTCAGTGGCGCATTAAGAACGTTCTCTTATTTTATGGCTAGCGGAAATCAATCTACATTAAAAGGAATTGATTATTTATCACTTTATGGTGAAGAACCAAGCGCAATTGAACAAGTATTTGCAATTTATGCGAATGTCATTGAATTAGATGTAAACGGTCAAGTATTAAACGCAAAATATGCAGAAAAAAGAGCGACAGATTATCTAAGACAATATTGTGATTCAAGTTTTATCATAGAACCTCCATATGAAGATTGGGAAATTACTTTGCATAATCCACCTCCAAAAATAGATTTAATAACGAAATAATAATCGCACTTTCTTTAAAAAGTTGAGTTTTTCCAGCGGAAATTTGAAAAGCAGAAACGCAAAAATATAGGTTGGTAATCGTAATTTCGACTAAAAACAACCGAACCGCCAACACACGCTACAAGCAAGCTGGGCAATGGGTTTAATTTGAAAATAGTTTGTATTTGATACATTTGTTTTTAACCGAAAGAATACGCATCTTTAATCCCAGCCTGCGTGTAGCGCGGGAACGTCAGGCTGTGAAAAAACCTTCCTTCTTCTATTAAAGTCTTAAAATTTCGCCGCACTATAATTCCAATAAAGCCTTACACTTGACCGCTTTTTTTAGGCTGTCAATTTCTCTGAATAAAAAACTGTTGCTGTATTTAGCTTTAAATAACTCGTTTTCAGCAAAAACAAGACCTTTTCCTTATAAGGTGAGTTCCATTTTTGGAGTTTGGCAATAAGTTCGGGAACGCCCAATATATTGATACTGCGTTTAATATTATAGACCAGCATAATCAGGCTGTGTTCTCCATTTACTTTATCGAGTCCTGTTAAATTGGTGTGGTTATAGCCCCATTGCCGTTTGATGGTTCCAAAGATGTGTTCGTTTATTTCCTGTCGCTTGCGGTACAGCTGTGGATTTTCCTGATAACGTTTGTTGTTTTCTTCTACGGCATCTGCATATTGGCTACGGTCAATTTCCCTGCCTGCCGCTCTACTGGTGCATAAATGTTTTACAGGACATTCCCTGCATTTGGATGTACGGTACTTTTTAAAATTATAGCTGTCTTTATCGGTTGTTTTCTTATGCCATCTTCCCGTGGTTTGTAGCGTTTGCCCTTCTGGGCAAGTGTAGGTATCATTGGATTTGTTGTATTGAAACCTGGCAACCAAATAAGCAGGCTGTGTGCCGTTTTCGTTGCTTTTTCCTTGCCCGGGC
Source organism: Flavobacterium flavigenum (assembly GCF_027111255.2). Taxonomy (NCBI): domain Bacteria; kingdom Pseudomonadati; phylum Bacteroidota; class Flavobacteriia; order Flavobacteriales; family Flavobacteriaceae; genus Flavobacterium; species Flavobacterium flavigenum. The sequence continues at coordinate 5,207,371 of NZ_CP114285.2, forward strand.
TGCGCTACAATGGTAGTGATGCTGCCTTGTTTGCAGATCTCTATTTGTTTGCCGTTGTGATAACCTTTGTCTACAAGGGCAGTATAAGTTTCAATTCCTAAATTCTCTTTGGCTTCAAGGGCAATAGCCGATAAAGCACTGCGGTCGTTCTTGTTGATAGTGTGCGTGGCTACTACAAGATTGTGTTTGGCATCCACTGCAGCCTGAACATTAAAGGATATTTCAACTACTTGTCCCTGCACTAATAATGCTCTGGCATCACTATCGGTAGTGCTGATTTGAGGCTCTCCACTGGCCTTTAACTTTTCTTCCAGCAAATCATAGCGAAGCTTATTTTGTTTTAAGCGTTCTATCTTTTGTTGGATGTTTTTGATTTTTGGAGCATTTTCTTTTGCATCATTTTCTTCCAAAGCATCTAGATATTCTTGGGTTTTAGCTTCAATGTATTCTAAATGTTTGTCTATTTTCTTTTGGTTGAAATTAGCTTTACGGCTATTGTGCGCCCTGCTTTTAGTTCCATCAATAGCAATGGTTTCACAGCCTATTAAGTCGGCGTCTTTTAAAAACACAACATAGAGTTTAAACAAGTTCTTTAATGCCAATGAATTATTCTTTCTGAAGTCTGATATACTGTGGTAGTTGGGACGAATGTCTTCTAATAACCACTGCATTTCAATATTTCTGAAGGATTCTCTTTCTAATTTTCTGGAGCTTCTTATTCCGTTGATATAGCCGTACAAATAGGCCTTAAGGAACAACGTGGTATTGTAGCTCGGACGGCCTTCTCTTTTAATGGTCTGTACTGAAAACCCTAGTTTGGAAAGGTCTATAAACATAACAAATGCATCTATAAACCGCACTTGATTATCGTGAGCTATAGTGTCTTCCAGACTGGAAATACGCATTTGGTTACGAGAAATTCCTGAGATATGTTGCATCCTTAAAAATACGAAATTTCCTGCTGTAAGAAAACTTTTTTGCTATATTTGATTCGAATACAAACGGAAGTTTTTTCACAGACTGACGTTGGCTGTAATTTTTAGAAAAAATGGTCGATAAGAAAAATATTGAAAAATTAATTATTCAAAATAAAAAAAGCAATCTTTTAACTCATTTTAAAGATTCGCAATCATATAATATTACAAAATACAGTGGCGAAATTAGAGATAAAGAAATATTAATTTGGAGATCTGCATACTTTAGTAGAGGTGACTACCCAATATTTCATTTAACTTTTGACAACAATAATAAATTGAAAGAAATCAAAATGGAAAAAAATCCATTTAATATCTTTTTGGACGGAGTAACTATTGTAGTATTACTTATATTAATAGTAACAATATTTATTTCAACTGACTTAAAAACTACATTTTTTGCAATTATTGCAATTACTATAATTGGATTTTTAATGCGATTACTGCTTACAAAATCTAAAATATTTGAAACTAAAATATTGATTGAAGAGTTAAAGACAACAATAAATAATTTAGATGAATTAAATATTTCCAAACAGAAAAAAGACCAAAATTCAGAAAATAAAGAAGTTAATGAATGGTCTTTTTTCAAGATAATGTCAAGAATACTAATTTATCCATTTTGTGTAATTCTTATATGGTTATCGCTTACTCTTATGATACCAGAAGGAAAAATTATAGAAGGAATATTTGCAATCATTGTAGGTCTAGCATATCCAATTTCTGACTTGCTCATAATAATAAATAAAAAAAACTACAGCTAACAATTGCTACAAGAGATTTAAGCAATTGGCTAATTTAAATGGTCTTGTACTTGGGAAGTTTTGGCAAATACGAAGATAAGGCTTAATTTAGCCCCAAACCTCTTTTAGCAAGGGAACGTTCACTGTCATTGTTGAATGTTCCATCAAAAGCCCTATTTGCAATCACCGTTCGGTTCACAGATTTGGCCAGCTCGGATTTTTAACGTATTCGGATTGTCCTTTTGCCATTCAGCAAATGCATTTTCAAGCGTTTTCAAAATTTTACTTGGCAGTTGAGCGCAAGCAATTGCATATTTACGATTTTTGTTTTATCGCTTGACTGCTTTTCGGCTTGCTGACCGCAAGCCGAAAGACAATACAATACAAAAATTGTGATTAAAATTTCACTTCGTATAATTCAGTTTTCTGAAATAATAGTAAGAAACAGCAAGAATAGCAAAAGGTACAAGTGGTGCAATACCTTTTATCCAGCCATCAATAAGAAAATGCGCCAGACTTGCTGAAAGTAAAAGTATTCCAAATCCAACATACGACCATTCCTTAAACATTATTGGAATTGCAGGAATAAGAATAATTACTGCGCCAACAATTTTTAGAATGTCTAATTCTAATCCAAAATAACTTGGAAATTCCATTCTGCGAATAGTTTCTTCTAAGTATTCACGTGGTGCAAAATACGAAGGCAAGACAATTAAAGCCATAGCTATAATGGTTACTGTCCGATAGATTTTTTTCTCTTTGTTCATCTTTTTTAATTTGTTTCGTTTGAAGTTGCGAAATTATCTATATTTACTAACCAATAGTAAGCACTAACCCAACGGTTAGCACTCACTTTTAGGTTAGTAATGTAATTTTGTTGGATAATGGCAAAGACAATTAAATGTGATTCTTCAGGTATTCGTGCTATAAAAGATGCGATGGAAACGCTGAGCGGAAATTGGAAACTTCCGATTTTGTTTTCATTGTCGGGCGGTGCAAAACGTTTCAAAGAAATTACAAGAGAAATTGATGGCATTAGCGATAAAATGTTAAGCAAAGAATTGAAAGACCTGGAAACAAATCATCTTGTAAAACGAACAGTTGTTGACACTTTTCCACCAACAGTTCAATATGAAATAACAGCACACGCAGAAACTTTGTTTGAGGTAATGAAAGCATTACGTGATTGGGGACAAAACCACCGAAAGAAAATCATAGAAGGATAGCAATAAGCAATAATTACAAATCGCTAAAAGCCTAGCTATTGTACGATATCGTCTTTTTGTAAATATTTAAAATCATAAAACCAAAGAACAAAACCTAATTCTAATTAAAACTCATTTTTTTGCCAAATGACAAATAACTCCATTTTTTATGGAGCCAACTTTGCTTATTATTAATTTAAAAATGAAATAATGGCAAAGACAGTTTTAGTAACAGGTGCTTCGGCAGGAATTGGAAAAGCAACAGCAATTTATTTGGCACAAAACGGTTACAATGTTTACGGTGCAGCACGCAGAACAGAGAAGATGCAAGATTTAAAAATACACGGTATAAAACCAATTTCTTTAGATATTACCAAAGAAGAAAGCCTTGTTGCTTGTGTTGAACAAATTTTGAAAGAAGCAGGAAGCATTGACATTTTAGTCAACAATGCAGGTTCAGGGTATTACGGTGCGCTGGAAGATATGCCAATGCGTGATGCAAAATATCAGTTGGAAGTAAACGTTTTTGGTTTGGCTCGTTTGATACAGTTAGTATTGCCTGCTATGCGAAAAAGGAGCTATGGCAAAATTGTAAACATTTCATCTATTGGGGGTAAAGTAACTTTGCCAATGGGCGTATAGTATCACGCCAGTAAATTTGCTGTTGAAGGATTGAGTGACGCACTTCGCAAAGAAGTAAAGCCGTTCGGAATTGACGTAATTGTGATTGAGCCGGGCGGAACAAAATCAGAAATGACAGGGTTTGGAACAGAATATATGTCAAAAGTTTCGGGTAATACCGCATACAGCTCTTTGGCAAAAGGTGTAATGAAGATGTATGCAGCAGTAGAGAAAAATGCAGCAGACCCAATTGTTATTGCTAAACTGATCAAGCAAGGCATTGAAGCAAATCATCCAAAAACAAGATATGTTGGTGCTTCAGGAGCAAAAATGATGTTGTTTTTCAGAAAAATTCTGTCTGATAAAATGTTTGACAAAATGATAATGAACCAAATGAAATAAAACTATGGATAAACTTATCAATTATTTATTGCAATTCGGAAATTTGAACAAACAGCAAATAGACTTTATTACAAGTATGTCAACAGAATTAACACTTCGTAAAGAAAACTATTTTTCAGAAGCAGGCAAAATTGCAAAACAGGTTGGATTCATTTTGGAAGGTATTCTCCGGGTTTGCTATTACAACAACAATGGCGAAGAGATTACCACGTATTTTATAGACGAAAATAATTTTGTTGTGGACCTGGACAGTTTTGATAACAAAATTCCATCTTCAGGATATGTGCAAGCCATTACGGACTGCAAACTAATTGTGTTTTCTAAACAAAATTGTCAAAAAATCATTAATACAAAAGATAGAAAGAAGAAGTCCTTTGGTTTCAGAAGATGCCACAACACGCTATCTGGCGTTTATGGAGAAATATCCCCAGCTCGTCAATCGTATTCCGCTTTCTTATTTGGCCTCCTACCTGGGAGTTACACAATCTTCTTTGAGCAGAATCAGGAAAAATATCCGATAATTTACCGTCTCATTTTTTTAGTAGATACATGATTTAGGACTTCAAACGTCTTAAAATAACGGAACGTAAATGCTCTTCATTTTTGTCGCCCCAGTTTCCCAAAACAGAAATTACAGGAATTAGCGTTTTACCAAATTCAGTTAAGCTATATTCTACTTTTGGCGGTACGACAGGATAAATCTTCTTTGCAATCAATTCGTGTTCTTCCAGTTCCTTTAGCTGAATATTAAGGACACGTCTTGTTGCATCAGGAATTTTCCGCTGCAGTTCACTTGGGCGTTTATGTCCTTCATTGATAAACCACAACAAACGAATTTTCCATTTGCCATACAGCACTTCGCCAATCAAATCCAGGCCACAATTTAGGTTTGGTAAAATCTTTCTTTCATACATAAGACAAAATTAAATCAATGTTCCAAATTGTGCAATAGGGGAAAAATTTATCCCTATCTGAATCGTAATTCCGTACTTGTGAGAAGCGTACATAAGTCTCAACTTTGCCTAAAATAATTTAGCAAATGGAGCAACAATTTAATTTCAACAACGAGTTATCAGGTAGGATTGCCTTGGTAACAGGAGGTACAAAAGGAGCAGGAAGAGCAATTGCAGAAAGGCTTTTACAAGCTGGTGCAACAGTTATCATCACCGCACGCAACGCACCCGAAAAAGAAAACACAAACCTGCATTTCATTGCTTCCGATTTAAGCAAGGCAGAAGATGCAAAAAAAGTAGTAAGCAAAGTGCTGTCAACTTATGGAAAGCTGGATATTCTTGTAAACAACCTTGGTTCTTCAGTAACTCCTGCCGGAGGTTTTGCTGCATTAACAGATGATGACTGGGAATCAACGCTACAGGCTAATTTGCTTGCCCCTGTACGAATGGACAGAGGTTTTTTACCACAAATGATTGACCGAAAGTGGCGTTATCATTCACATTGCTTCCATTCAGGGCAAACTGCCACTCTATGATTCTACATTACCTTATGCTGCTTCAAAAGCAGCATTGATTAACTACAGTAAAAGTCTATCCAATGAAGTGGCGTCAAAAGGCGTTCGTGTGCTCACTGTTTCGCCGGGATGGATCAATACAACAGCATCAAAAGCATGGCTGGCGGAAATTGCCAGAAACGCAAATAGTACGGTAGAAGAAGCGCAGCAAGGTGTAATGGATGCATTGGGCGGAATACCTTTTGGAAGACCTGCTGAATCTGAAGAGGTTGCAGAACTCGTAGGTTTTTTGGTTTCACCAAGAGCAAATTATTTAACAGGGACCAATTTTGTAATAGACGGCGGAACAGTGCCAACAATTTAATAATTAAAAAAAATATAAATTATGGACTTACCAAAAGTAGTAGCAGAATTAGTAAAAACACAAAACAGTTTTGACAGCGTTGCTTATGCCAAATGTTTTACAGAGACAGCCGTGGTTTTTGACGAGGGCAAAACGCATAACGGTAGAAAAGAAATAGAAAACTGGATAGAAAAGGCAAATAAAAAATATCACGCAACAATGAAACCCCTTGAATATTCAGAAATTGAGCATACATTGTAAACCGAGGTTTCAGGGAATTTTCCAGGAAGTCCCATTAGAATGACTTATCATTATGAATTCGAAGAAGGATTAATTCAATCATTAAAAATCGTGTAAATTAATATATAAATAATACTTAAAAACTATTAGTAGAAGCAGGGCTGAAGTGTAAACTTCGGCTTTTGCGTTTCTACTAAACTTTTGTACATTTATCGGGCTAAAGCTTTTTTGTTTACTTTCGTCAATAGCCAAGGAAGTTAACCGATACAGTTTTGATAATTCAAAAACGACATAAGACTCCACAATAGTAATAAATAATTTATAATGATTACACAAAATTCACAATTTACAAGAGTTGAAGATAACAAGAATGTTTGGTTATCTAAAAAAAACAATCAGGAGTTTAATTTTACGGACTATGGTATACACCCCACTATTCTTAGTAACGAAGCTGAGGTTGGACAGGCAATGTTAAATGAGCTTTATAGTACAGCTGCCTCAAAGGAAGGTGATATTAATATAGCCCTTTTGGGTGGGAGAGGAGCTCAGGAGTTGCATCGTTTACTTGGAGAGTTGGCCAAAACAACAGAACAGGATCAGCTCCTGGCCAGGCTGAATGTCTTTACACAGGATGCACTTGCGCCTTTGAGTATGAATAATAGTTTTAGTTTTGTGAGGGATTTTGAACGTATTTTAGGTGATGCTTTTTTCAAAAAAATAAAAAGTTTTACACCGATGCAAACAGATACAAAAGATTTAGAGTCCGCTCTTATAAAGTATTTGAATAAACTGGAAGAATTAGGAGGTTTAGATATATTTTTTATTGGTCATGGTCCTGAAGAAAATCAGGCATCACATCTTGCTTATATTAAACCCTTCTCGGGAGCGCAGAATCATCATATTGCCGGGATAATTCCAATATCGAGTAGTATTCTGGAGCATCACATTAGCAAGTTCAAAGCCGGAGGAAGCCTTGTAAATGAAAGTGATGAAAAGGAGTGTCGATCTGCTGAATACATTCTTACTTTAGGGCCGGCTGCGATATTACAAGCGAGGAAAATCATTCAGTCTCTTGTAGATGCCGATTCTGCTCCTGCTAAAGTTCAAACTTATAAAAACGTGCTTACGACATCCCTGAGTTCTGATAAGAATGAAGCGTTGGCGCAACTAAATGCAAATCCGGGGTTATGGATCAGGTTGCATCCCAATACAAAGTCTTTTGTCCTGCCTAATTTAGGGCTGTAATTTAGAAGAAAGCTATTTAATTCATTTTTATTTGGTTCGGAAGTTTTAAGTTATTGAACATTAAAAATGATTTGATATTAAGTTAGTGGAAAGATAGTTTGTATTTATGAGGATTTGTTTTGCGTGTTTGTTATCTGGTGGAGAATCCTAAGAATGAACTTAAGTTGGTTGCAAAACCTTTGTTACAGTAAAAATATTAATATAAAATTAAGGTAATGAAACAAACGAAAAAAAAACCAGCAAAAACGTGCTATAATCATATTGGAGGAAAGCTTGGAACTCTTCTTTTTGACCAATTTATCAGCAAAGGGTGGATTGAAAAGGAAAAGTTTAGTGACAAACATTTTTTTATTACCGAAAAAGGAGAAAAAGAATTTACAAAACTTGGAATAGATCTTTCACAAATACAATCAGAATAAACATGAATATCATTACGGATTACGACAATTTTTTTCTGCCTGCCAATAATCTCGATATGGCGAAAGAGTTTTACATAAACAAACTTGGACTTGAGATTAAGTTTGACTTTGCAAGTAAAGGAATGACAGCTTTTAGAGTTGGCGAAAATGAATCTGCAATTATCGTCAGTAATAGGCAAAATGCAAAACCCGCAATTTGGTTTACAGTCAACAATGTTCGACAAGCATACGAAGAACTAAAACAAAAAGGAATTGATTTTTTAAGTGAGCCTTTTGAGATTATGACTGGACTTTGCGTTGAGTTCATCGATCCCTTCGGAAATAAATTAGGTTTAACAGACTACTCTAAGATGTCTAATATAAACAAATAATGATATTTTTTGGAACTAAACTTTACAATTTTATGACAAAAATTCCAATTGTTTAAAAACCGGAACCAAAGACTTGCCTCTTTCAGTCAGATAGTATTCAATATGCAGGGGTTTTTGTTTTATAACAACTTTTTCCAGTAATCCAATTTCCTCAAGCTCTCTTAATGCTGTCGAGAGAGATTGTTTGTTTGCGCCCTCAATTTCACGCAACAAACTGCTAAAACGTAAAGGCGATTCAACTGCCAGACGAAAAATCTCAGGCTTCCATTTACCCGATAGCAACTTCAAAAGCCCTTGTGCAGGACAAGTTTCGGTATCACTAGTCATTTTTTTAGTAGTCATAAATTTTTGACTTATTGCATTTGAATTTTATATAAAGCAATTTTGAACAAAAATAAGATTATTTAGCGCATTAAAATAAAAATAGTGCTGAATATAGAACGGCTACAGAGGCAAATTCTAATATGAACCCAATTAATAAACTTTTAATAACCCTAATCATGCATGGCGGTCTATACTGCCAGATACAGATGACTAATAACATGGAAGAAAAAAATAATCCGCTTTTATGCGATCCTGTAGAAGGAATATGTGGAATTCCAGATAGCGCAGCGAATTCAAAAGTTATATTGCAAAATACAGAGAAACCTATCAGGGTTATATATTTTACAGATCCGATTTGCTCCTCTTGTTGGGGAATAGAGCCTCAACTGCGCAAACTAAAACTAGAATATGGTAACAGCATAGAATTTGAATATCGAATGGGTGGTCTGCTGCCGGATTGGAGTTACAATAGCGGAGGCATCAGCAAACCATCTGATGTGGCACATCATTGGGACGAAGTAAGTATTTATTATGATATGCCAATTGATGGTGATGTTTGGCTGGAAGATCCTCTACATTCGTCTTACCCGCCATCCATTGCTTTTAAAGCCGCACAAATGCAGGATAATGAAAAATCAATTTTGTTTTTGCGGATTTTAAGAGAAATGATCTTTTTAGACAAAAAGAACATTACAAAAATGGAGTATTTGATAGCAGCTGCGAAAAAAGCAGGACTTGATGCAGAAAAATTAAAAGTTGACTGTGAAACAAAGGCAAAAATAGCCTTTGAAGAAGACTTAAAACTAGCAAAGAAATTAGGAGTAAGAGGTTTTCCAACATTATTCTTTTTTAATAATACAGGAAATAATGAAGCTATTTATGGTGCAAAACCATATGCTGGTTACGAATCAGCCATTTTAAAATTATATTCTGCTGCACCAAAAAATCAATATGGAAAAACTTGGGAATCTCTTTTTGAAAAATATGATTCGCTTACAGCAAAAGAGTTTTCAGAGCTTTCAGGAACACCTCGTAACGAAAGTGAAAATCTTTTAAATGAGCTTTCTGGTAAGGGGATTTTAGTGGAACTTATCACAAAAAATGGTTCTTTGTGGAGGCAAAAGATTTAAAGATATTAATTTTTTTAAAAGAGTTAAAAAAACAGTAGTAATGTAAATCTCTACTGTTTTTTTATTTGTGTAAGTTTTTTTAAACCAGCTCTTTTTTCAAAAACTTAGCTGTATAGCTTTTTTTATTCTGGGCAACTTCTTCCGGAGTTCCTTTTGCAACCAATTGACCGCCACCTTTTCCTCCTTCAGGGCCAATATCAATAATATAATCGGCTAGTTTAATAACGTCCATATTATGTTCAATCACTAATATCGTATTTCCTTTATCAACCAGTTTGTTTATTACTTCCATTAAAACACGGATGTCTTCAAAATGGAGTCCTGTTGTGGGTTCATCCAGAATATAAAATGTATTTCCGGTATCTTTTTTTGATAATTCCCCTGCTAATTTAATACGCTGTGCTTCACCACCTGATAGTGTGGTGCTTTGCTGGCCAAGTGTAATGTATCCTAAACCAACATCCTGAATTGTTTTTACTTTTCTATAGATTTTCGGAATATTTTCAAAAAACGGAACGGCTTCATCAACTGTCATATCCAGAACATCCGAAATTGATTTTCCTTTATATCGAATTTCTAAGGTTTCTCTGTTAAAACGTTTTCCCTGACAGGTTTCACATTCTACATAAACATCCGGAAGAAAATTCATTTCGATTGTTCTCACACCTGAGCCTTCACAGGTTTCACAACGACCTCCCTTTACGTTAAAACTAAAGCGTCCTGCTTTATATCCGCGTATCATGCTTTCAGAAGTCATAGTAAATAAGTTTCGGATTTCTGTAAAAACTTCTGTGTAAGTTGCCGGATTCGAACGGGGTGTACGCCCAATCGGACTTTGGTCAATATCAATTACTTTGTCTATATGCTCTAAACCTTCAATCTTTTTATAAGGCTGAGGTTTTTTTACACCATTAAAATAATAAGCATTCAGAATCGGATAAAGTGTTTCATTAATCAAAGTCGATTTACCGCTTCCGGAAACCCCTGTAACACAAATTAATTTTCCTAACGGAATTTCAATCGAAACATTTTTTAAATTATTACCTGTTGCTCCGGTCAGTTTAAGAAATTTTCCATTTCCTTTTCTTCGTTCTTTAGGAATCTCCAGTTTCATTTTACCGTTTAGGTATTGAGCAGTAATTGTATTTGATTTCAAAGTCTCAGCAGGTGTACCAATACTGATAATTTCTCCTCCGTATTTTCCTGCTTTAGGACCAATATCAATAACATAATCAGCAGTTTCAATCATGTCTTTGTCATGTTCCACCACAATAACCGAATTTCCAATATCCCGCAATTGTTCAAGGGATTGAATCAGTTTTTCGTTGTCTCTTTGGTGTAAACCAATACTTGGTTCATCCAAAATATATAAAACACCAACCAATTGCGAACCAATTTGTGTTGCCAAACGGATACGCTGCGCTTCACCACCGGAAAGTGATTTTGAACTTCGGCTTAAAGCCAGATAATTCAAACCTACATTCATCAAAAAGTTCAATCGGTCTTTAATTTCTTTTACAACTTCAGAAGCAATTAAAAGCTGTTTGTCCGTTAAATGACTATTCAGGTCATGAAACCATGCTGTCAAGTCTGAAATATCCATTTCGCACAACTCGGTAATGTTTTTTCCATTTACCCTAAAAAACTGTGCTTCCTTTTTTAAACGCGAACCATCGCAAACCGGACAATTTATTTCGTCCATGAAATCTTTTGCCCAGCGTTTTATGCTTGTTGTGGCGCTTTCATCATATTGATTTTTAATGAAATTAGAAATTCCTTCAAAATCAATTTTATACTCTCTCGTAACGCCAAGATCTTTTGAGTTGATAGTAAATTTGTCTTTTCCACCATAAAGAATCATATTTAAAGCTTCTTCAGGAATTTTTTCAATTGGATCCGTGATTTTGAATCCGAATTTTTCTCCAATAGTTTCTAATTGTTTGAAAATCCAGGACGATTTATATTCGCCAAGCGGAGCAAATCCACCAGCTTTTATTGATAATTTCGGATTCGGAATGATTTTTTTAACATTGATTTCGTGTACCGTTCCCAACCCGTTACAATGTGGGCAGGCGCCTTTTGGAGAGTTGAATGAAAATAAATTCGGTTCAGGGTTTTGATACGATATTCCGGTTGACGGGCACATCAAATTCCGACTGAAATAGCGTACTTCATCCGAATCCTGATCTAAAATTATCAATACATCTTCACCATGATGCATTGCCGTATTGATACTTTCCGATAACCTTTTTTGTGTATCGGCATTATCTTCAATTACCATTCGGTCAACAACAATTTCAATATCATGAGTTTTGTAACGGTCCAGTTTCATTCCGGCAACCAAATCCTGAACTTCACCATTTACACGCACCTTTAAGAATCCCTGTTTGGTGATTTGCTGAAATAACTCAGCGTAATGTCCTTTTCTGGCTTTAATGACCGGGGCGAGAATGTTAATTCGTTTTCCGGTATAATCCTGAATAATCAAATCTTTAATTTGTTCATCAGAGTAGGAAACCATTTTTTCGCCTGTGTTATAACTGTATGCATCAGCACCTCGGGCATATAAAAGTCTAAGAAAATCGTATATTTCAGTAATGGTTCCAACTGTAGAACGGGGACTTTTACTGGTTGTTTTTTGTTCAATCGCGATTACAGGAGAAAGCCCGTCGATTTTATCAACATCCGGACGTTCTAATCCTCCAAGGAATTGTCTGGCATATGCCGAAAAAGTTTCTACATAACGACGCTGCCCTTCAGCATAAATTGTGTCAAACGCCAAAGAGGATTTTCCAGAGCCTGACAAACCGGTAATTACAACCAGCTTTTCACGTGGAATTGAAATGTCTATATTTTTAAGATTATGAACTCTTGCACCAAGAACTTCAATAGTATTGTCTTTATCTAGCATAAATTTGAGCAAAACGCAAAGTTACCACTTTGATTTGTTCTTTTTAGACTAGGGTGCAGAAGTTTATGTTAAAAATTGTAACAAAAAACACTAGTGTTAACTAAATTTATTCTAAACAATAAAATTATTCAATAGTCATTGAACGCAGTTTCATTCTATAAGCTTCAAGTGCTATAGATTTAGAAATAAAGCCGTAATATTTATCATTTCGAATAACCGGAAGGAATGCTGATTTGGTCTTTTCAAACTTTGTCATTACAATTTCCATGCTATCATAAGAAGAAATCGTTGCAGGAGGCATTTTCATTACATCTTTAATCAAAGTGTATTTTACGCGGTATGTGTTAAAAATAATTTCTCTGATATCGTTAAAATGTACGATACCAACAAGGTCTTTTTCATTAGTAACAACAGCAAAAACAACCTGATTGGAATGCGAAATCAAATCTACTAATTTGTTTAAATTTTCATCTGGATGAACGGTCAGATAATCGGTCTGAATGATAGAATCGATATCAAGGGTAGATAAAATGTTTGAATCCTTATTGCTGGTAAACGCATGTCCTTTTTTAGCAAGATTTTTTACATCAAGGGAATATTTTTCAAAGCGTTTCGAAATGGCAAAGCTTATTGAAGATACAATCATTAACGGAATCATTAAGCCGTAGCCACCGGTTATCTCAGCTATTAAGAATATCGAGGTTAGCGGTGCATGGAACAATCCGCTCAAAATACCTGCCATTCCTACCATCGTAAAATTGGTGATTGGTAATTTTGATAGACCAATCATGGATATAAATTTTGAAAAGAAATAACCCAGATAAGAACCCAGAAATAAAGATGGGGCAAAATTACCTCCATTTCCGCCGCTTCCAATGGTAAGTCCGGAAGCAAAGACTTTGATCATCATCGTAGACCCAACAAATAACAGCAAAATCCATTCATTATTTCTGAAATCTGCAAACAAGGTATTCTCTAACAGTTTTCCAGGATCCGTTTCAGATAAAGTCCTGATACTTTCATAACCCTCTCCAAAAAGGGTGGGAAAAACAAAGATAAGTAGTGCCAGAATTGATGATCCAAACAATGCCTTTTTATAAGCATTCATTTTTAATTTCGAAAAATAATGCTCTACTTTTTGAAAATTTCGGGCATAATAAACAGCCATAAATCCTGTTAATATTCCTAAAAACACATAAAAAGGAATGTTGTGATAATCAAAAGCTTCCTGTTTTTTGAAGGATAAAAGGATGGATTCATCTAATACAATAGCAGATACTAAAGCTCCCGTAGCTGCCGAAATCATAATAGGCGTAAAGGCGGAAATGCTTACATCCACTAATAAAACTTCTATGGCAAAAAGAACTCCTGCAATAGGTGCGTTAAAAGCTGCTGAAATTCCTGCTGCAACTCCACAGCCAATAAGAAGCGTCCTGTCTTTATAGGCTAATTTATAGTTTTGAGCAAAGTTTGATCCGAATGCTGCCCCAGTAATCACAATTGGACTTTCAAGACCTGCTGAACCTCCCAAACCTACAGTTAAGGAGCTGGTTATAATTTGGGCATACATTTGTTTTTTTGGAATTATACCGGCTTTTTTTGCAACTGCATACAAAATTTGGGAAGTTCCTTTTTCAATACTTCCGTTCAATATTCTGTTTACAACAAAAACAGTAAGCAAAATACCAATAATAGGTAAAATCCCCGAGATAAAACTCCATTTTAAAATTCCGCTAATATAGGTTGCAAAAGAAAATACGCTATGGGCAAAAGTTTTTAAAATAATTACGGCTAACGAACATGAGATGCCAATCAATACACTTGATAGGAAAATAAACTGCTTTGGCGTCATTAATGACTGGGCTAAAGCAATAATGCTTTCTAATTTTCTAAAATATTTTTTAAGCATTCTGTTTCGAAAAATTAAGGAGTTTACAAATTTAACTCTTAGAATTCAAATTCGTGTAAATTTTGAGTGTAAATCTTACAGTGAAAGTAACTTTTGTTTTGACTGGTATTGAATATCTTCAAAAAAAATGGTGAATTCCTCTTCGAAATCGGTATAATATTGTTTTAATTCTTCGCTGGCAAACTGCATTTTGGATATATTTTTTGACCTTCTGTCCATCTGTGTCAAAATTTGATGAATTCCTTCAACAGTACGGTAACTCAAAAGCCAGTTTCTTTCAATCATATAGGGCATTAAATCCTGAGTTTTTTCAGTTAATACAGCATAATTGTCATGTAATGAATTGTAAAAGCGATTGATGAAATCTTCTAATTTTTCGTCTGAATATTTTGTCCAGTTTTTAGCTAAAAAATGATCGTAAACGATGTCAACAATTACTCCTGCGTAATGGTGATATTTTTTATGTAGGCGCTTGGTGCTCTGTCTGAAAACATCATGTGAATCGGTATAAGTATCTATAAAACGATGTAAAATAATTCCTTTTTGTATATCATCAGGAAAGTGTTCAAATTGTTTTCCACGGATACCATCAGCCATAAAATTGCCAATTTTAATTAAATCATTTTCACCTGAAAGATATATATGTGCAAGGAAATTCATTGTTTTGCCGTATTATAATTTAGGAGGATTTCATAAACTACGAATCATCAACGTAAATGTATAAAAAACTTTTTAAATCATTTTTGTTAAAAAAAGTTGGTTGTTTATTATAAGCATTAACGATTATTTTGAAATCTTGGTGCCAGAGCATCTAAGTAAACCGACAACTTTTTTATATTTGTAGATAAATAACCTTAACTCACAAAAATGACTTTAATAAAATCGATTTCAGGAATAAGAGGAACAATCGGTGGTAAAGTAGGAGATAACCTGACTCCAGTCGATGCTGTAAAATTTGCATCAGCATACGGAACCTTTCTGAAAAATAACACTTCAAAAGAAAAACTGACTGTTGTAATTGGGCGTGATGCCAGAATTTCAGGTCCAATGATTCATAATCTTGTTGTAAATACACTAATAGGTTTGGGGATTAATGTAATTGACCTTGGACTTTCGACAACACCAACGGTAGAAATCGCTGTACCATTGGAAAAAGCGGATGGAGGAATTATTCTAACAGCTTCACATAATCCTAAACAATGGAACGCACTAAAATTGCTGAATGAAAAAGGCGAATTTTTAAGCGGTGCTGAAGGTGCAAAAATCCTTGAAATTGCTGAAGCTGAAGCTTTCGATTTTTCAGATGTCGATAATTTAGGGGAAATTACAGTAAATGATGCTTATATGGATATTCACATTGATGAAGTTTTAAACTTACCATTAGTGGATATTCAGGCAGTAAAAGAGGCAAGATTTAAAGTTGTTGTTGATGGTGTAAATTCTTCGGGGGGAATTATTATTCCAAAATTACTGGAATTAATGGGCGTTGAAGTTGTAAAATTATATTGCGAGCCAAATGGACATTTTGCTCATAATCCTGAACCTTTGAAAGAGCATTTAACTGATATTTCTGAATTAGTTGTAAAGGAAAATGCTCACCTAGGAATTGTGGTAGACCCGGATGTTGACAGATTAGCTTTTATTAGTGAAGATGGAGAAATGTTCGGAGAAGAATATACTTTAGTAGCCTGTGCAGATTATGTTTTAAGCAAGACTCCTGGAAATACAGTTTCGAATATGTCATCTTCCCGTGCTTTGCGCGATGTAACAAAAGCACATAATGGGAATTATGAAACTAGTGCAGTGGGTGAGGTGAATGTGGTAGAATTAATGAAAAAAAACAATGCCATCATTGGAGGAGAAGGTAATGGTGGGATTATTTATCCTGAATCACATTATGGAAGAGACAGTTTGGTTGGAGTAGCTTTATTTTTAACACATCTGGCAAACAAAAAAATATCAGTTTCTGCCTTACGTGCTTCATATCCGCAATATTATATGAGCAAAAATAAAATAGAACTGACACCTCAAATTGATGTTGATGCAATTTTAGTTGCTATGACTGATAAATATAAAAATGAAGATATTTCAACTATTGACGGTGTAAAAATTGATTTCGCGCAAGAATGGGTTCATTTAAGAAAATCAAATACAGAGCCTATTATTCGTATTTATACAGAAGCGCCTTCTCAGGAAAAAGCCGATGTTTTGGCACTTCGAATAATTGATGAAATAAAAGCAATCGCTGGTATTTAAAAATTAATATATTAAGTATTGGAAATAAAAAAAGTTTGATGATTATTTCATCAAACTTTTTTGTTTTAAAATGGATTTTTTTAATACTTTTTAACTTTGCTTAGAGCTGTTTTATAATTTTCGTTTACCTTTTCCCAATTGATCAATTTGTAAAAAGCGTCTATGTAACTTCCTTTTCTGTTTTGATAATCAAGATAATATGCATGCTCCCATAAGTCAATTCCCATAATAGGTGTGCCGGGAATTAATGCATTTCTCATTAAAGGGTTATCCTGATTCTCAGTAGTTGTAATTTGTAATTTTCCTGCCTTATCTACAACCAGCCAAACCCAACCTGAGCCGAATTGTTTAGTCGCTTCATTTTTAAATTGAGTGGTAAGGTTGTTAAATGATCCAAATTCTTTATTAATTGAGCCAGCCAAAGTATCTTTTGGAGTTTGTTCTTTTGGTGTCAAAATATCAAAATAAAGAGTATGATTGTAATAACCGCCTGCATTTTGACGAAGTTTGGTATTATTCATATCCATTTTTTTAAGGATATCTTCAATAGGCGCATTTTCAAATTCTGTTGAAGCAATTTCTTTATTTAAATTATTAGTATAGGATAAATAATGTTTAGAATAATGGGTTTCTAAAGTCAGAGATCTTATTGCGGGAGCTAAAGCATCATAGCTAAAAGGTAACTTTGTTAAAGCAAAAGAACCTTCATCAGCTTTTACATCTGCAGGAGTTCCAATTATGATTTTTTCTTCTTTTGTGGGTAGAGGCACTTCAACAACCTCAATCAACTTTTTATCATTACAGGAAAATAACATCAGTAATGAAGCTGTGAAAGTAAAACGAATCATGTTTTTTTTCATAATTTAATTATATTGATGTTAGCAAATTGATTATTTCAATGTAATTTTCTTTTGCTTCTTCAATAGATATATGACTAATTTGCATCCATGCATTTGTTTTGAACGCGTCACGCAAACCAAAATTTTCAGATTGATTGTACACGGCAGTTCCAAACGTAGCTTGTTTGTAATATGCATAAAGTCTTAACTGCACATCTTGTGGCAGTGAAGCCTGTGTCATTGTCATAGCTTTTTCTACAGCTTCAGAAAAACGAATATCTAAATCTTTTTTACTCATTAAGCTTTTGTAGCGATGATTGTTTTACCTCCAATTGCTTTTTGGCCCAAAACTACATCAATTGGAGTACCTAAAGGTAAAAATAAATCTACTCTTGAACCAAATTTAATAAAGCCCGCATCAGTACCCTGAATAACATGGGTTCCTTCTTTAGCATAATTTACAATTCTTCGTGCCAATGCACCGGCAATTTGTCTGTAAAGTATTTGTCCAAATGTGTCGTTTTCTATTACAACAGTTGTTCTTTCATTTTCTTCACTTGCTTTTGGATGCCACGCAACTAAAAACTTCCCAGGATGATATTTACTAAATTTTATAATTCCGTCCATTGCATAACGAGTTACGTGCACATTAATAGGAGACATAAAAATAGAAACCTGTAAACGTTTGTCTTTAAAAAATTCACCTTCATAAACTTCTTCAATAACCACAACTTTTCCATCCACGGGAGCAAGGATGTGATTACTGTTTCGAACTGCAATTCTTTTTGGGTTTCTGAAAAATTGCAGAATTATAATTAAAACTGCTAAAGCAAAAATTTGCACTAGTTTTTGTAGCCAGTAAATATCAATAAATTGGTCAGCTAATAAAACCACAATTACAGTAAAAACTACACCTAATAAAATGGACGGTCCTCCTTCTTTATGAAACATAATATAAAATTTGATAAAATAAAAATATAACTGGTGCTACAAATATAACACTATCTAATCGATCTAAAATACCTCCATGTCCGGGCATGATGGTACCACTGTCCTTTACATCTGCTATTCTTTTAAATTTTGATTCGATCAAGTCACCAATTGTTCCAAAAATACTGGCAATTAAAGCAATAATCGTCCAAATCAAAATAGATCTGCTGCTGAATTCAGGATTGGGCTGAATGTAAAATTTTGAAATCAAAAAGCCTGCAAAAGCAGCAAAAACAACCCCGCCAAGAAAACCTTCTATCGTTTTTTTAGGCGAAATACGTTCAAATAATTTATGTTTTCCAATTGATTTTCCAACTAAATAAGCAAATGTATCATTTGTCCAGATCAAAATAAATAATCCAATAATTATTTTTGGATTATAATCATTAGTTCCAAAAGAAATTTTAATGATAAAAACAAATGGCAAGGTAATGTATCCAAGTAAATAAAGGTATTTGGAAGAAGTACTTACTTTCTGTACATTGTCGTAAAATAAGAATAAAATGCATTTTATAGCGATAACAATAGTAACAGCCAGAAGTATTAAATCGAGTTGTTGAGTATTGGTATCTAGATTTAAGTTTAAATGAAACGAATCTTCTAAAAATAAAGCAGTTTGTTTATTGTAGTGACTTAATAGTATAATACTCGAGTATAATAAAATACTGAAAAGAATGGAAAAGACTTTATTGAGGTTAACTAAGTTACTGAATTCATAAACAGTAATGAGTAGAAAAATGCCAAACAGGATAATAAAGCTTTCTGTAGAAAACAAAATAGAAGTTAGTAGTAAAGCAATATAAACAGCACCAGAAATGGTCCTCTTGAGTGTTTCATTCATCTTAAAGGTCCTCTAAGAGCAACAAGTATAAATTTTTTGCAACACTTCCGTATTGAGTAAAATCTTCTTCTTTTGCTTTTTCGAAATATTTTATTGTAGTAATATTTGTAGGGTAATCTCGTTCGTATTTTCTTTTTATAGCGCTCAGGCCATCACTTTTCATAGGTAGTATTTGGCTTGTTGTTGCTATTATGACAATATTAGCAGGTAATTCGTTTGGTTTGTCTTGCCTAATTTGTTTTGATGAAAATAAAATTGAACCTTCATCAGCAATAAGATTTTCACAGGACGCTAATAAGAATTTTGGATTTTTAGGGGAAATATAGAGCAATTTATTTTCTTCTAATAAATGAAAAAGAGCAGGTTCGTAACATAAAACCTCATTTTCAAACCAGTCATTTTCTTCTAAAATATTTTCAAATTGTTCTTCTACTTCCTGTTTGTTTTCGCAATATAAAAATTTACCTCCATTTTTTTTAAAATTAAAAATGAATTGTTCATCTATTGACAAATGACTGTTTGGAGTAGGATTATTTCCATATTCACTTTCATTTTCTTCATCAGATGAAGTATTGGCAGAACCAAATATTTTTTTGAAAAAACTCATTTTATGTGAAATACTTTACATGTTAATTGAAAACGTTCAAAGATAAAAAAATCTTAATTCAAAAGGGTATTTTGAATTAAGATTTTAAAAAATATTACTTAATGTATCGAATAATTTATGAAACGACCTCTTCTAAATTTTTATCCCAAGTACGTTTTCCGAAAATTGTCTCAAGATCATCTTTAAAGATGACTTCTTTTTCGATTAAGATATCAGCAAGCTGATTTAATTTATCTTTATTTTCTTCGAGTATTTGAATAGCTCTTTGGTATTGCCCTTCAATTAATTCTGAAATTTCAGCATCAATAATTTTTGCAGTTTCATCAGAATATGGTTTAGAAAAGTTATACTCACTTTGTCCTGTTGAATCGTAATATGTAACGTTTCCAATTTTGTCATTCAAGCCGTAAATGGTTACCATAGCACGAGCCTGGCGCGTTACTTTCTCTAAATCGCTTAATGCTCCGGTAGAAATTCTGTCAAAAGTTACTTTTTCGGCAGCTCTTCCTCCCATAGTTGCACACATTTCGTCTAACATTTGATCTGTTCTCACGATTTGTCTTTCTTCTGGAAGATACCAGGCAGCACCTAAACTTTGTCCTCGAGGAACAATAGTTACTTTGATAAGTGGTGCAGCATGCTCTAACATCCAGCTCACAGTTGCATGACCAGCTTCGTGAATTGCAATTGCTCTTTTTTCTTCTGGAGTAATGATTTTGTTTTTCTTTTCAAGACCTCCAATGATTCTGTCAACCGCATCAAGAAAATCTTGTCTGTCGACTGCTGCTTTGTTGTTACGGGCAGCAATTAAAGCAGCTTCATTACAAACATTTGCAATATCAGCACCGGAGAATCCTGGTGTTTGTTTTGCAAGAAAATCCAAATCAAGACCCTCAACTTTTTTAATAGGTTTTAAGTGTACCTGGAAAATTTCAGCTCTTTCGCGAATGTCTGGTAAGTCAACAAAAATCTGTCTGTCAAAACGTCCCGCACGCATTAAAGCTTTGTCAAGAACGTCAGCTCTATTTGTTGCAGCTAAAACAATTACGTTAGAGTTAGTACCAAAACCATCCATTTCTGTTAGTAATTGGTTTAAGGTGTTTTCTCTTTCATCATTTCCTCCAGACATATTGCTTTTTCCTCTGGCTCTACCTACAGCATCGATTTCATCAATGAAAATGATTGCTGGAGATTTTTCTTTTGCCTGCTTGAATAAATCACGAACACGTGATGCACCAACTCCTACGAACATTTCTACGAAATCAGAACCTGATAAAGAGAAAAATGGTACTTGAGCTTCACCGGCAACAGCTTTTGCTAATAATGTTTTACCAGTTCCCGGAGGTCCTACCAATAAAGCTCCTTTAGGAATTTTACCTCCAAGGTTGGTGTATTTTTCTGGGTTTTTAAGGAATTCAACAATTTCCTGAATTTCTTCTTTAGCCCCTTCTAGACCAGCGACATCTTTAAAAGTAGTTTTAATATCTGTTTTTTCGTCAAAAAGTTTAGCCTTAGATTTTCCGATATTGAAAATTTGTCCGCCTCCGCCAGCACCTCCGCCAGACATTTTGCGCATTATGAAAATCCATACACCAATGATGATGATGATAGGTAATAAGCTAACTAAAATATCACTCCAGTTGCTTGCTTCTTTAAAGTCATAATCAACTAGCTTTTTTTCTGCTTTAGCTTTGTCTAGTTTTTCCTGAAAAGATTTTAAATCACCAAATTTAGTAGTGTAATGAGGACCTTTGTTAGGCCTGTCAAACATATCTTTGGCTACTTTTTTATTCGCAGGATCTTTTAATGCTGCATCAGAAAGATAGATTTCAGCATCTTTATTGTTGAATATAATAACGTTTTTAATTTGCCCTTTAGCCAGCATATTATCAATGTCAGACGATTTTAATTGGGCTGGTTCGCTCAGATTAGAACCTCCTGTTGCAAAACTTATAAATAAAAATACCAAAAGTATTGCGGCGTATATTAGCCAGGGGCTTATTTTGAATTTACTCGGATTTGGATTATTATCTTTAGCCATTATTAGAGAAAGTTTCTTTTAGTATTTGTTTTCGATTGTAGTTATTTTGGCGTCACCCCAAAGGCTTTCGATATTATAGTATTCACGAATATGCTTTTGAAAAACATGTACCACGATGTGCACATAATCCATAAGAACCCATTCTGCATTATCGGTTCCTTCTACATGCCATGGTTTATCTTTTAAGTCTTTCGACACTGTTTTCTGAATGGAGTTTACTATAGCGTTAACCTGTGTGTTTGAACTTCCGTTACAAATTACGAAATAGTCACAAACTGCCGTTTCTATTTCTCTTAAGTCCAGAATATCGATATCATTTCCTTTTACTTCTTCAATCCCTTTGATTATGTTCGCCAACAGAACATCATTATTAATAGTCTTTTTCGCCATGAATTATATTTATGAATTTGTAAAGTTACCAAAATTTGTCATTATTTTTGAACCTTAACAAAATATTAAATTAAGTTATTAAAATTATTTTAATGAAACTAATCAAACTCGATGCCATAGATTCAACAAATGACTTTCTTAAGGCATTATCCAGTCAGGATGAAATAGATAATTTCACAGTGGTAACAGCTGAAAATCAGACAAAAGGCAAAGGGCAAATGGGTGCCAAATGGGTTTCTGCGGCCGGTAAAAACTTAATTATGAGTGTTTTGGTTAAAGATTTTTTATTTGATACGGAAAAGGTTTTTGATCTGAGTTTAATAGTTTCATTGAGTGTAATCGAAACATTAAAAGAATTAGATATTCCTCATTTAAGTATTAAATGGTCTAACGACATTATGTCATATAACAAGAAAATAGGTGGCATACTTATTGAAAACACTCTAAAAAGTGATGGCAGAATCGTGTCAGTAGTTGGGTTAGGATTGAATGTTAATCAGACGAATTTTGAACATTTGCCACATGCATCATCATTAAAAGTAATTTGTAATAAGGAATTTGATAAAGAATCCCTTCCTTTTTTAATCATTGAGAAAATAAAACAAAAAATAGGATTATGGGAAAATAATTCTGCTTTGTATCAGCAAGAATATTTCAATTTCTTATTCAGAAAAGGAGTGCCAATGCCATTTAAGAATCTTCACAATAAAAATTTCATGGGAATTATTCAGGGTGTTTCTCCAATCGGAAAGCTTCAGGTTTTACTTGAAGATGATTCTATTGCTGAATTTGAAATAAAGGAGATTCAAATGCTTTATTAGTCCGATTTGGTTACTTACTTAAAGTATATATTACAAAATTATTGCATAAATGAAAAAAAGTCCAATCGTTAGACTGGACTTTCATTTATAATTCACAACTAATAATTCGATTATTAAAGTTTATTCATATTATTGGCTAAAGTTTCAATAAACTTACTGATTGGACCTTTAACCATCATGGCCATCATGGCGTTAAATTCACCTTCAAAAAATAACTGAACAGCACTTTCTGAATCCGAAATACTATCAATATTTGAAATTAAAGTAAAAGGAAGCTTATCACTTGCAGCACCCAAAACGATTTTATTAGGAGCTATTTTGTCTTTCATTTTAAGTTTTATTTCCGGCATCCCTTTTAGTCCAAAAATAAAAGCATCTTCCCCGGTTACTTCAAATTTAGCTATATTATCCGGCATTAATTTTTCAAAACTCTTTACATCAGACAGTAAACCAAATAATTCCTGGGCTGATTTCTGAACGGTAACTTTTGGACTTTCTAAGTTCATTTTGTTTTATCGTTTTTTATTATTTTTCTGGTAAAGTTCCTAAAAGGCAGATTAGACCTTATATTATTCCTGTCTCCACGTTGAAGGACTAACACTCCAGTCTTGTAAAGTTGTTTGCTGATCTTCACTAATATATTGTTTCTGAACAGCTAAACTTAATAAGTTTTCATAATTACTCAATGTAAATAAATCAATATTTGCATTTTTGAAATTTTCTTCAGCAACACTAAAACCATAAGTAAAAATGGCTGCCATCCCTTTAATATTTGCACCTTCATTACGTAAAGCTTCTACAGCCATAAGACTGCTGTTACCAGTGCTGATTAAATCTTCGACAACAATAACATTCTGACCTTTTTGCAAAAAGCCTTCAACCTGATTTTGTCTTCCGTGTTTTTTCGGTTCAGGGCGTACATATACAAATGGTAATCCAAGGCTTTCCGCAACAAGAATCCCAATTCCAATAGCTCCTGTAGCAACTCCTGCAATAACATCTGGCTTGCCAAATTGTTTTTCTATGTTTTTCGCAAATTCATCACGAATGTAATTTCGGATAATTGGAAATGAAAGAATTAATCTGTTGTCACAATAAATAGGTGATTTCCATCCGGAAGCCCATGTAAAAGGATTTTCTGGATTCAATTTAATTGCATTTATTTGCAAAAGCAATTCTGCTGTTTTTTCGGCGGTATCTTTATTAAAAATCATAGTACAAATGTATAAAGTTTTTGTGAACGACAAACCACTTTTTTTGACAAATGAAATCTCAAAAGAGACTAATTTTCAATTGTTCCTGTTGGAGAGTATTGATATAGAGCAGCTTATTGTGAAAATATTTCAAAATAAAATTCAAAAGGCCTATTTATACCATCCCGACGAGAAGGAAATAATGAAGACGCTAAAAGCCAAAATACCTGTAAATAAAGCCGGAGGAGGTTTTGTTTATAATAAAAAAGGTGAAGTTTTGTTTATTTTTAGAAACGGAAAATGGGACTTGCCAAAGGGTGGGACCGAAAAAGGAGAGGAGATTGAACAAACTGCTATGCGCGAAGTTGAGGAAGAAACAGGAGTTAATCAACTCCGAATTACAAATAAACTCCAAAAAACCTATCATGTTTTTAAACGCAACGGAAAATATAAATTAAAAATCACACATTGGTTTGAGATGTACTCTGATTTTGAAGGAACACCTCAAGGGCAACTAGAAGAGGGTATCGAAAAAGTAGCGTGGCTAAATCCGGAACAAATCAAAGAAGCGCTTAAAAATTCTTATGAAAACATTAAATTATTGTTTGAAGAGGAAGGAAAACCAATTTTTAAAATTCCAGACTCTAATTAATTATCATGACGTGCCACCATTTATCAAAAGCCCCAATCAACTTTGCGTTCATTGGGGCTTTTGATAAATGCTGTCGGGCTATCCGCGCTACTTAGGTAGCTTGCTTCTATCCCTCACGCGAAGTTTTAGAATTTGTTTTGAGTTTTTTGCTGTCAGATTATTGGAAGTATGTGAAAAACTCTCTGATATTTCTTTGTATTTAAAACCGTAAAATAATTTCTTGGTTATGTAATTGATTTTTTTGTCCTTTAAAGTATATATAATATGATATTTACATGGGTTTTTCATAAATATACAAAATGTTTGTAATTGTAATCTAATTGTGCTTTCGATTAGAAAATAGCGTGTTCAAAAATACAAACGTAATAATATGCATTAATTTAAATCATCAGTATTTCAGCCTGAAACCTGAAACGAGAAAACCTGAAACAAATTTACCTACTTTTGCAAAATGAATAAAAAACAACATCCAGTCAATATACTTTCGAATTTAGGAATTGAGAACCTGAATGAAATGCAGGAAATGGCACAAGATGCTATTTTAAATGAAAACAATGTTTTATTGCTTTCCCCAACAGGTTCGGGAAAAACATTAGCCTTTCTGCTTCCGGTTTTGGAATTATTACAGCACGAAATTTTATCAGTTCAATGTTTAATTTTGGTTCCGTCCCGTGAACTTGGATTACAAATTGAGCAAGTCTGGAAAAAAATGGGTACCAGTTATAAAGTAAATATTTGCTATGGCGGACATTCGATTGATACAGAAATTAAAAACTTAAGCAATCCGCCTGCTGTTTTAATTGGAACTCCTGGGAGAATAGCAGATCATATTGACAGAGAAACTTTTCGCACAGATAAAATTCAGACTCTAATTCTGGATGAATTCGATAAGTCACTGCAATTGGGTTTTCATGAGCAAATGTCTTTTATTATTGGAAGATTACCAAAAGTGAATAAAAGAGTTTTAGTTTCTGCAACTTCAGATATTGAAATTCCGAAATACACCAGAGTAGTAAATCCAACCATTTTAGATTTTATTCCGGAAGAAGAGGAAAAAGCAAATCTTTCGTTGAAAATGGTAGTTTCGCCTCTTAAAGATAAATTAGAAAGCTTATTTAATTTGATTTGTTCCTTAAAATCACAGTCGGCTATTATATTTTGTAATCATCGCGATGCTGCCGAACGTATTAGTGATACTTTAAATGAAAAAGGGATTTATTCAGTTTACTATCACGGTGGTATGGATCAGGAGGAACGGGAACGTGCTTTAATTCAGTTTAGAAACGGAAGCATGAGTTATTTAATTACTACCGATTTAGCCGCTCGTGGGCTGGATATTCCGGAGATGAAACACGTCATTCATTATCATTTGCCTTTAAAAGAAGATGAATTTACCCATCGTAATGGTCGTACCGCACGTATGCAGGCTTCAGGAACAGCTTACATTATTATGCACGAAAGTGAGAAAAAAATGGATTATATTGATTATGGAATCGAAATCCTCAATGTAGAAAATGCTGCTGTTCTGCCAAAACCTCCTGAATTTCAAACTGTTTATATCAGTGGAGGAAAAAAAACAAAACTGAATAAGTTTGATATCGTCGGTTTCTTTTTGCAAAAAGGAAAACTGGAAAAAGATGATTTGGGTTTAATTGAAGTGAAAGATTTCGTTTCGTTTGCAGCTGTAAATTATAACAAAGTGAAAGATTTAATTAAAAATGTAAAAGATGAGAAGATGAAAGGAAAGAAATTTAAAATTGAGGTTGCGAGAAAAGTTGTAAAAAAAGAAGAGGGCAGATAAATAAATGTTTTGTTTTTTAACTCAAGTTAAAAAATATATTCTAAATATTGAATTTAATACCTGATGTAATTTATTGATTTTTAAAAAGTTAATTATTTTTTGTTCTTTGTTTGTGAAAAAATATATAAAATTCACAATTTAATGTTAATCAAAGTATAGTTTTAGAAGTAATTTTTCATAATTTCGGCGATTATTAATAGTATAAAAATTAACCCCAAAGTCATTATGAAAAAGATTATTACCCTTGCCGTTTTACTTTTTAGTTTTGTATCATTTGCACAGATTAAAGTACTTGAAACTGTACCTGTTGAAAAATTAGGAAAAGTAAACAACAACTACATTCAAAAAATTGGAGATGAATATACTGTTTATTATACTAGTATTGTGAGTGATGATGACGATTCTTCAAGCTTAAGAAAATTCTCTTTTAAAAACGTAAATAACGACTATGCAAGTCTTTATAGTATCATTATGAATGGTTTTAATGCGACTCCCTTATATGATATTAAATTAGAATTGCCTAACAACTATATTTGGTTGCATTACACAGGAAATACTCTTCCTGAAAAAGCTACAGTTCAGTTTATGGTTTCAAGCAAAGATGCTTCTTCAGGTTCAAGCAATGTTTCTGAGCCTTTCGTAAAAGATCAGATCAATAAATTATTTCAAAAATAATTTGCTTTAAAATAAAATTTTTAAAGAGGCTATTCAGTTTTTTGAATAGCCTTTTTTGATTATAAATATTTCTAAAAAGTATTATTTTCTAAAATTCTTATGATTGTGTTTTCGCTTGTAATGGGTTTGTTTCAAGTGTTTTTTGTCTTCAGAAATCACACTAATTGTACCGTCAATTTCAAGCATGCACAGTTTAACGTCATTAAAGTGTTCTAAGCCATGTTCTCGCATTGCTTCTTTTAATTCATCGTTGGAAATGTCTAATTTACTTAAAGTTGTAAAATCAAGTTTTCCATCATGAATCAATACTTCGGGCTTATCTAGAAGTAAATCGCCAATAAGCTTGTATTTGTGTGTCAATTTTTTAATTATAAAGTTGATTACAAACAAGACCAAAGCAGCTACCAAACCTCCCCAAAGACTGGTGTCTGTGCCTACCATTGCGTTTTGAACGGAATTACTAATTAGTAAAATCAGAATAATGTCAGCAGTGTTTAATTGGGATAGCTCTTTTTTGCCGAATATTCGTATAGCAATTGTCATAAAAAAATAGACGGCAGCACTTCTTAAAATGATGTCTAAATAAGGGAAATGCATATTTTTTATTTTAAAGTTAACAAAAAAGCCTTGTCAAAGTTTAAAACTGACAAAGCTTTTTAAATATCTGTATGTTTTAACTTAACTTAATTTAAAATTCTTTTCTATTGCTTTGATCATTTCCCCGGCAACATCTTTATTTGTAGCGCCTTCAATTCCTTCAAGTCCTGGAGAAGAATTTACTTCAAGCAATAGAGGTCCTTTAGATGAACGAATGATGTCAACACCAGCTACTTTTAAATCCATTGCTTTTGCGGCTTTAATCGCGATCTTTTTTTCTTCAGCAGTTACTTTTATTACTGATGCAGTTCCGCCCAAATGAATATTAGCTCTAAATTCGCCTGGCATAGCCTCGCGCTGAATGGCTGCGACTACTTTGCCATCAATCACAAAACAGCGAATGTCTTTTCCGTTAGCTTCTTTAATGAATTCCTGGACTAAAATATTTGCGTTTAGACTTTTAAAGGCATTTATTACGCTTTCTGCAGCTTTTTTGGTTTCGGCCAAAACAACGCCTTTTCCTTGCGTTCCTTCTAGTAATTTTACAATTAAAGGAGAGCCTCCAACCATTTTAATTAAATTGTCAGTGTCTAAAGGAGAATTTGCAAAACCAGTCGTTGGAATATCAATACCGCTATTTAAAAGCAGTTGCAGCGAGTACAATTTATCTCGTGACTGTGTTATGGCTGTAGCCGAATTTAAAACAAATACTTTCAAAGCTTCGAATTGACGGGTCAGGGCACAGCCATAAAAAGTAATACTTGGACGAATTCTCGGAATAATAGCGTCAAACTGGTTTAGTATTTTTCCACCACGATAATGGATTTCGGGAGTTTTAGCATCCAGTTTCATATAGCATTCTTTGATGTTTAAAAAATGCATTTCATGGCCACGCATTTCGCCGGCTTCCATAATTCTTTTGTTGCTGTATAATTCGGGATTGCTTGCTAAAAGCCCAATTCGTAATCCGGAACTTGCCTTTTCAGAATTTTGATAAAGTTCTTTTAACGTTTCAGTAGAAGGTTGTCCCAGCATGTATTTTTCTTCAGGGTCGACTAATACGCGTCCGCTCATTGCTTCACGTCCCAAAAGCATACGAAATCCCATAGAATCCCGATTGGTCAGTGTCATTTCGATTGGCCATTTTATTTCGCCAAGTTTAATGCTGGTCTGAATTACATAACGATGTTCCCTGAAACCGCTTGAACTTTTTACAATTCTTTTATCAATCAAAGGAGCTTCACAATGGATTACGGTTTTAATGTTATTCTGAATTGGATTAATATCGAATTTTACCCAATTGGCATCATTTTTTATAAATGGAGCTATATTGATGGCATGCATTGCCGAAGTTTTTGCGCCTGAATCCACACGAGCCTTAATTGTAGGGATTCCCAGTTCAGGAAATGCGCACCATTCTTCACTGCCTAAAATGACTTTGTTTTGAAGCATATATTGTTTTTTATTGTAGAGATTTAATAACCAAAAATAGCTATTTGCTTTATTAAAGATAGTGATTTATCTAAAAAAATACACCCGTTATGTTATGAAAACGTAACGGGTGTGTTATTTCTGTTATAAATTTAAACTAATTTATTGATTGGTCGGTTCTTCTGCTTTATGTATTTCTACTGAAAGTTCCTGAGAATCATCTTTCAAATCCATTACAATTTCATCACCTGAATGTATTTTTGAAGTGATGATTTCTTCGGCTAACAAATCTTCAACATATTTTTGGATAGCTCTTTTTAGTGGTCTTGCTCCAAATTGTCTGTCAAAGCCTTTTTCGGCAATAAAAGCTTTTGCTTTATCTGTCAAACTTAAATTATATCCAAGTTCAGAAATACGAGCGTATAATTTTTTAAGCTCAATCTCGATGATAAGATCAATGTCAGCTTTTTCTAATGCATTAAATACAATTACGT
This sequence comes from Flavobacterium flavigenum, assembly GCF_027111255.2. Classification (NCBI taxonomy): domain Bacteria; kingdom Pseudomonadati; phylum Bacteroidota; class Flavobacteriia; order Flavobacteriales; family Flavobacteriaceae; genus Flavobacterium; species Flavobacterium flavigenum. Next base: position 5,237,304 of record NZ_CP114285.2, read on the forward strand.
CATCAATTCTGTTTAAGAATTCAGGAGCAAAAGTTTTCTTCAATGCATTTTCGATAATGCTTTTAGAATTTTCATCAGCCTGAGCCACTTTAGCAGCAGTTCCGAATCCAACACCTTGTCCGAAATCTTTTAACTGACGTGCACCAACATTCGAAGTCATGATAATGATTGTGTTTTTAAAGTCGATTTTACGACCTAAACTATCAGTCAGATAACCATCATCTAAAACCTGAAGCATCATGTTGAATACATCTGGATGTGCTTTTTCGATCTCATCTAAAAGGACAACACAATAAGGTTTTCTGCGAACTTTTTCAGTCAATTGACCACCTTCTTCATAACCAACATATCCCGGAGGCGCTCCAACTAAACGGGAGATAGCAAATTTCTCCATATATTCGCTCATGTCGATACGAACCAAAGCATCTTCAGAATCGAATAATTCTTTTGCTAAAACTTTTGCCAATTGTGTTTTACCAACTCCGGTCTGACCTAAGAAAATAAATGAACCAATTGGTTTGTTTGGATCTTTAAGTCCGGCTCTGTTACGCTGAATAGAACGTGCAATTTTTAAAACAGCATCGTTTTGTCCGATCACTTTATTCTGAATCAATTCAGGTAATTTGGCTAATTTATTACTTTCCGTCTGTGCAATTCGATTTACAGGAATTCCGGTCATCATAGAAACCACATCGGCTACATTGTCTTCAGTAACTTCAATTCTATTGCTTTTAGAATCTTCTTCCCATTGTTCCTGAGCAAGGGCTAAATCTTTTTCAATACGTTTTTCATCATCACGAAGTTTGGCAGCCTCTTCATATTTTTGCTTTTTGACAACCATATTTTTGTTCTCACGCACTTCTTCTAACTGGCGTTCCAGATCCAAAATTTGCTTTGGAACGTCAATATTAGTGATGTGTACACGAGATCCGGCCTCGTCCATAGCATCGATAGCTTTGTCTGGTAAAAAACGTTCAGACATATATCTGTTGGTTAATTTAACGCAGGCTTCAATTGCTTCCTGAGTATAAGTTACATTGTGATGGTCTTCGTATTTGTCTTTTACATTGTTCAAAATGGCAATTGTTTCTTCAACAGAAGTTGGTTCCACAATTACTTTTTGGAAACGTCTTTCTAAAGCACCATCTTTTTCAATATATTGTCTGTACTCATCAAGAGTGGTAGCACCAATACATTGTATTTCACCTCTTGCTAATGCTGGTTTAAACATGTTTGAGGCATCAAGTGAACCAGTTGCTCCGCCGGCACCAACAATAGTATGTATTTCATCAATAAAAAGAATAATATCGTCGTTTTTCTCAAGCTCGTTCATTACGGCTTTCATTCTTTCTTCAAATTGTCCTCTATATTTTGTTCCGGCAACTAAGCTTGCCAGGTCAAGGGTAACAACGCGTTTGTGAAAAAGAATACGCGATACTTTCTTTTGGATTATGCGCAAAGCCAGTCCTTCTGCGATAGCAGATTTACCAACTCCCGGCTCTCCAATAAGGAGTGGGTTGTTCTTTTTTCTTCGGCTTAAGATTTGAGAAACACGTTCAATTTCTTTTTCGCGTCCTACAACAGGATCCAGTTTTCCTTCTTCGGCCATTTCTGTTAAATCTCTCCCAAAATTATCTAATACCGGAGTTTTCGATTTTTTGTTTGACTTATTGGCTGGATTGTTAAAACTACTTTCTTTTAAACTGTCATCTTGTCCTGGATCATCGTTATATGATTCGTTTTTTGGCAAGTTTTCTAAGAATTCTTCTTCGTTTGGCGTCATATTTAAATATTGTTCTTTAGCTATATCATAATCTATTTTTAGCTTATTCAATAGCTTGGTTGTTGGGTCGTTTTCGTTTCGCAAGATGCATAAAAGCAGGTGTGCCGTGCTAATCGACGAGCTTTGAAATACTTTAGCTTCAAGGAAGGTTGTCTTCAGGGCTCTTTCGGCCTGTCGGGTAAGATGAAGATTCTTCTTTTCGGTGTTTACTTCAACGCTGTGGTTGGCCGGACTCAGTATTTCTACCTTCCTGCGTAAATGGTCTAAATCGACTGCCAGGTTATTAAGTATATGAATAGCTTTTCCGTTACCATCTCTTAAAATGCCCAGCATTAGATGTTCAGTACCAATAAAGTCGTGCCCTAAGCGAAGAGCTTCCTCTTTACTGTATGTAATAACATCTTTTACTCTTGGTGAAAAATTATCATCCATAATATATAATTGGTATTGTAAATTTAATGAATTAGTGATTGAAAAACAAAAACCATACCTTTCAGAAACACCTGTCAGCTAATAGACAAAAAAAATAGTAATAAAACAGTTAAAAAAGGCTTAATTTATTAACTAAAACGCAAAAAAAAGTTGTTAATAAATCATTGAAATATCTGTAAGGAAATAGCTGAAAAAATTTCAAAAAAACGTATCTTGGCACGCTTTGAAAATTAATATAATTATTTAATATAACATTATGTCTGAAGGAGAAAAGTTAATTCCTATTAACATCGAAGAAGAAATGAAATCAGCTTACATCGATTATTCGATGTCGGTAATCGTATCAAGGGCACTTCCGGATGTTAGAGATGGCTTGAAACCGGTACATCGAAGAGTTCTTTACGGAATGTATGACTTAGGAGTAACATCAAGATCAGCCCACAAAAAATCTGCGAGAATCGTGGGAGAAGTTCTGGGTAAGTATCACCCTCATGGGGATACATCTGTTTATGATGCCATGGTTCGTATGGCTCAGGAATGGAGTATGCGTTATCTTTTAGTTGATGGTCAGGGTAATTTTGGTTCTGTAGATGGGGATAGCCCTGCAGCAATGCGTTACACTGAGGCCAGAATGAAAAGGATTTCGGAAGAAATTATGGCAGATATCGAAAAAGAAACTGTTGATTTTCAATTGAACTTTGACGATACATTATATGAACCAAAAGTAATGCCTACAAGAGTTCCTACCTTATTAGTTAATGGAGCAACAGGTATTGCAGTTGGTATGGCAACCAATATGCCTCCACACAATTTAACAGAAGTTATCAATGGTACTCTGGCATACCTTGATAATAACGATATTGAAGTAGACGAATTAATGACACATATTAAAGCTCCGGATTTTCCAACCGGTGGTATAATATATGGTTATGAAGGCGTACGTGAAGCATTTAAAACCGGTAGAGGGCGTATTGTAATGCGTGCTAAAGTCGGTTTTGAAGAAGTTGACGGAAGGGAATCTATCATTGTTACTGAAATTCCGTATCAGGTTAATAAAGCTGATATGATTAAACGTACAGCAGACCTGGTTAACGAGAAGAAAATCGAAGGTATTGCGAATATCCGTGACGAATCTGACAGAAACGGTATGCGTATCGTTTACATCTTAAAGCGCGATGCAACTCCAAATGTAGTTTTAAATACCTTATATAAATTTACACAATTACAGTCTTCTTTCAGTGTAAATAATATTGCATTGGTAAAAGGCCGTCCTCAAATGCTGAATCTGAAAGACATGATTCATTATTTTATTGAGCACCGCCATGATGTTGTAGTTAGAAGAACGCAGTTTGAATTGCGTAAAGCAGAAGAAAGAGCTCATATTTTAGAAGGATTAATTATAGCATCAGACAATATTGATGAAGTAATTGCAATTATCAGAGGTTCTAAAAATACAGAAGAAGCACGTGAGAAATTAATTGAGAGATTCAGTTTATCAGACATTCAGGCTCGTGCAATTGTTGAAATGCGTTTACGACAGTTGACTGGTCTTGAACAGGATAAATTAAGAGCTGAGTACGAAGAGTTGATGAAATTAATAGAGCATTTAAAAGCTTTATTGGCAGATGTTAATTTGAGAACCGACTTAATTAAGGAAGAACTTGTTGAAATCCGTGATAAATATGGAGACGAGCGTCGTTCCCAAATTGAATATTCTGGTGGAGACGTAAGTATTGAAGATTTAATTGCCGATGAAAATGTAGTAATTACAATTTCGCATGCAGGTTACATCAAACGTACAAACTTAACAGAATACAAAACTCAAAATAGAGGAGGAGTTGGTCAAAAAAGTGCCGGGACAAGAGATCAGGATTTCCTTGAGCATATGTTTGTAGCTACAAATCATCAATATATGATGTTCTTTACGCAAAAAGGAAAATGTTTCTGGATGCGTGTTTATGAAATTCCTGAAGGAAGTAAAACGGCAAAAGGAAGAGCAATTCAAAACCTTGTAAATATTGAAAGCGATGATAAAGTAAAAGCTTTCATTTGTACACAAGACTTAAAAGATAAAGATTACATCAACAGCCATAATTTGGTTATGGTTACGAAACAAGGTCAGGTTAAGAAAACATCTTTAGAGAAATATTCTAAGCCTAGAGTAAATGGTGTAGCAGCTATTACTATTAAAGAAGGTGATGAGTTGATGGGGGCACAGTTAACAAACGGAGAAAGCCAAATTATCTTAGCTGTAAAATCCGGAAAACTGGTTCGTTTTGAAGAAACGAAAACGCGTCCAATGGGAAGAACAGCTTCTGGAGTTCGCGGTATCACACTAAAAGATGATACTGATGAAGTTATTGGTATGGTTACTGTTGATAAAAATGATATTAATGATTCACAAATTCTGGTTGTAACTGAAAATGGTTATGGTAAACGTACTAAATTAGTTGATGAAGATGGTGAAGATGTTTACAGAATTACAAACCGTGGAGGTAAAGGAGTTAAAACGCTAAATATCACTGAAAAAACAGGAAAATTAATCTCTATTAATGCTGTAACGGATTCTGATGATTTGATGATTATCAATAAATCAGGACTGACAATCAGAATGGCGATTGAAGATTTACGTGTTATGGGGCGTGCTACCCAGGGTGTAAGACTTATTAATTTAAAAGGGAAAGATTCTATTGCAGCTGTTACAACTGTGATGAAAGATGAAGTTGATGAAGTTGTTGTAGATGAAGACGGAAATGTTATTGAATCCGGAATTGAAAGGGTTAAACCCGATTTAGAAGTTCTTGAAGATGACAGTGCAGCCGAAGATGATGAAGACGATGATTCTGAAGAAGAAGTTGAAGATGAGGATGATGCTGAAGAAGAGGAATCTGAAGAATAAAATGAACCACACAAATTAAAATTAATACAAATTGAATATTATGAAAAGTAAATATGTAATACTTGCATCAGCATTATTTATTTCAGTAGCTACTTTTGCTCAGAAAGATCAGATAAAAAGTGCTGAAAAAGCATTAAAAGGCGGAGATGCACAAGGTGCGCTTGCACAATTAAAGGACGCGGAAAATCTTATTGTAAATGCAAAAGATACAGAGCAGGCACAATATTATTTTATTCAGGGAAATGCTTATTTAGATCTTGCAAACAAAAAAGTAGAAGAAGGGAAAAATTTATCTCTTGCTGCAGAAAGCTATAAAAAGTTAATTGAAATTGAGAAAACATCCGGAAAACAAAAATTCTCAACTCAGGCTGCTGCTTCAATTGCTCAAATTAAAGGATTGTTAATTAATTCAGCTATTGCGGATACGCAATCAAATAAAGCTGCTGAAGGAGCAAAAAAATTGTATGATGCTTACTCTTTGGATAAAAAAGATACCATCAATTTATATTATGCAGCTTCTACTTATGTAAACGCTCAGGATTATGATGCAGCTTTACCAATGTACGAAGAGTTGAAAAAATTAAATTATTCAGGAAAAGGAACAAGCTATACAGCTGTAAACAAAGTTTCTGGTAATGAAGATGGTTTTAATAATGAAAAAGACAGAGATTTAGCTGTAAAATTAGGAACTCATGAAAAACCTAAAAAAGAAGTTATTCCTTCTAAAAGAGGTGAAGTTTACAAAAATTATGCATTAATTTTAGTTCAGAAAGGAAGAACTGAAGATGCTAAAAAAGCTTTGGCTGATGCAAGAAAAGCTAACCCGGAAGATTCTTCTTTAATCCTTTCAGAAGCTAATTTATATTTAGAAACTAAAGATTATGATACTTATAAAAAGTTAGTTGGAGAAGCTTTACAAAAAGATCCAAATAATAAGGAGTTAATTTTCAACCTTGGTGTATTAAGTGCAAATGCTAAGAATGCTGCAGATGCTGAAAAATATTATTTAAAAGTGATTGAAATAGATCCTAATTATGCAAATGCTTATCTTAATCTTGCTGCATTAAAATTAGAGGCAGAAAAGCCAATTATTGACGAAATGAATAAATTGGGTACTTCTGATAAAGATATGAAGCGTTATGATGTATTGAAAAAACAAAGAGAAAATGTTTTTAAAAGCGTAATTCCATATCTTAAAAAAGCAAATGAATTGGATCCAAAGAATGAAGATGTTTCTAAAACATTATTAGGAGTTTACAAAGCTCTTGAAATGACTGCTGAGGCCAAAGCGTTAAAAGCAACAATGTAATAGTTTAAACAAATAAAAATGCAAAGCCGTCTAAAATATTTAGGCGGTTTTTTTTATTGGTAGTGTCTCACTAACTGTGTAAGTTAAAAAATGATGGGGTTATTAAATCACCATCATTTTTTTTAACTTTAACTTTTACACAGTCTTATGAAAAAAGAAGATTTATTATCAGATGAATTTTTAAAACAATTCAAAACAGGTGAAGACCTAAACGGTTTTCTGGCTCAATTACAAAAACGAGGAATAGAAGCTATTCTATCGGGGGAGCTGGATTCTCATCTAGGATATGAGAAACACGAAAAGACAGCTTCATCGAATTCTCGTAATGGTTTTTCCAATAAGAAAATAAAAACTTCATTTGGAGAATCAGACATTCAGGTTCCCAGGGACAGGGAAGCTTCTTTTAATCCCATGATTATTCCAAAACGTCAAAGCATGATTGATGGATTAGAGAATGTAATTATCTCTCTTTACGCCAAAGGAATGACTGTTAGTGATATTGAAGAACAAATAAGAGAAGTCTATAAATTTGACATATCAACCTCCACTATTTCCAGAATTACCGAATCAGTTTCCAATGATATAACAGCTTGGCAAAATCGCCCGTTAGAACCTGTTTATTTAATCGTTTGGATGGATGGGATTGTCTTTAAAGTTCGAGAGAACTCAAAGGTTATTAACAAAACTATTTATCTTGCTGTTGGTCTGAATCGAGAAGGAAAAAAAGAAGTTTTAGGCATGTGGTTAGGCAAGAATGAAAGTGCCAGCTTTTGGTTAGGGGTTTTAACAGATTTAAAAGCCAGAGGTGTTGAGGATATATTAATTACAGCTACAGATAACCTAAACGGCTTTACTCAGACTATTAAAAATGTATTCCCTGAATCACAGACTCAAATCTGTGTAGTACACCAAATACGTAACTCAGCGCGTTATGTAGTATGGAAAGATAAAAAGGAGTTCTCTAAAGATATGAAGCAGATTTATGATGCTCCAACTAAAGAAGCTGCTAAAGCTGCTCTTGAAGATTTTGCCTTTAAATGGAATCAAAAATATCCTTATGCCGTTAAATCCTGGCAGGAAAACTGGGAAGAACTTACAGTCTTTTTTGACTTCCCTATAGAAATTAGGAAAATAATTTATACCACTAATCTAATTGAAAATCTAAATGGAAAGGTTAGAAAATACACCAAAAATAAATTATCATTCCCCACAGATGAAGCTGTTTTAAAATCTGTATATTTGGCTTTAAGAGAAGCTACCAAAAAATGGACAATGCCAATCCATAATTGGGGATTAATACTCAATCAGTTCTTAACTATATTTGAAAAAAGGGTTCAACTTTAATTAAAAAGTCAAACCCCGTTATTTTTAAACTTACACACTTTTAAGGACAGTGTCTTTTTATTTGCAGCCACACAAAAAAAATATGATTTGCTAATATCTGTTTTTAAATGCATGCTTATTTATGCAATAAAATAAAATACTTCAATTTACTTTTCTGTGTTAGCATAAGCGTCTTTGATGATTGTATTACTTTTATATTTAATCATTATATTGCCATCTACTTTTAATAGTAATAAAATTAATTTTACAGTTATTTATCTTTTGGAGTACTTTTAACGGTTTTTTCTAAAGTTTTATTATGAAAAAAAAGAGAGCATCAAATTTTGATACTCTCTTTTACTAAAATTAAGATAACGTTTTATCTCCTTCCGTGACCATGATCATCACGTCTTTCGTGTCTGTCATGTCTATCATGTCTGTGATCTCTATCATGATGTTTATAGTTTTTATGGTGATCACGGTGACGGTCATTATACGCATATCCAGGTCGTGGTTCGTAACATCTTTGTGGAGCCCCGTGGTATCCTTTATAATATTTTACTTTATGTCTGTCAAAATATTTATAAGGAGTTCTTCCGTGGTAGTCATTTAAAACTACTTTGTAGCCTCCATATAAGTCGTAATTTCTGTAAGGTCTTGGCAAATAAGAGGTTCTAACCCATCTTCCTCCTCCAAAATAAATGAATTGTGAAGCACGTACATCATAATAAGCTTCAATATCCGGAAGATAATAATATTCTACTTCAGAATATCCAACTGGTCCCCACGCAGGCGGTGTTCCTATGTTTACATTTACAGATACCTGAGCTTGTGTCGAATTTGCAACGATTAGAAATAATCCTACGATTGCTATTTTGATTGTTTTCATTTTTAATACTTTTTAAATGTTAATCTATATGTGGATATCCATATATTATGCCAAAACATAAAAACAAAATGTGTTTTGACTGTAAAAAACAATCTAAAAAGCAATAGTTAAATCGTATCTTGTTGATTATTAATTTGTTTTAATCAGAAAGAAAAAACAGAAAAATGCTTATTTATATTCCACAATTTTAGGTTTTCCTAATTCAAAAGACTGAATTCCGATGTCCTGAGTTTCAAATGTGTTTGTTTTAAAGATACTTTCGCCCTCAAACGGGATGGTAGGATAATATGAAATTGAAAGCTGAAATGCACTAAAAACAAGATAATCATTACTTATTAAAACTCCGACACCAATTTTTGAAAAATATTTATTTTGCAGCAATCCTGATGAACTGTTTCCTAATACAGCAATAGAATAATTAAAATAGGGATTCAGCCTAAAGCCTAAAACTTCTTTAGGAGCATATGTCTGAGTTTGTAATGTTAGTACCATTTTGCTTTTTCCGTAATATGCTGCATTAAAACCGGCAAGGCCATAGTTTTCATTTATTGTAAGCTGATCTCCCACAGAGCTAGCTCTGTTGATTCCTATAACCATTTCTGGCTTAATAAATTGTCTTAACTTCCAGTCTCCTAACGTCAATAGACTAGTAAAATAATTTGCTTTTAATGAAATAGAGGTCTGATATGTCTTAGATTGATTAAAAAAAGTGCCAATCTCAAAGTTAGTACTCAAAAAACCCCATTTGTAATAGTCACCAAAAGAAGCCTGTGCACCTACGTAGGGGCGCCATATTTTATTTTTATACTGATAACCAAGTGTTATCCCATAGATTCTTCCAATTGGAATGTCTTCGGTAAAACCATTTCTAAAAATATAATTATCTTTCACGAATTCCCTTGTATTTATTCCAAAACCCATTAAAACTTGTTTTTCATCAGAAAAAAAATTAATAGTATCAAATTCAATGTTAGGTTTTTCAGTGTAATCAATGTTTAAAAAGCGTCCGGACAAAATCAAATTAGTGGTTCTCTCCTTTTTTTTAGGATTTACCCCAGTTATGTTAAATGCTTTCCCAGCCCAAAAATCATGCGAATTATACTTAAATGGCTGGTATTCATATTTTAATGTTGCATCCTGTAATGTGTCTCGTCGATATTGCTGTTCCATTATAATACCACCAGCCCATTTGGCCAAAGGAGAATAAAATGGTCTTTCGACAGCAATACCTTTGATATAGTTGTCATCTAAATCATTGAAATATTTAAATTTTGTAGTAACAAAAGTGTTTTTAATGTTGGGTATTGTATATAGAGCATTATGACCATTATGTCCATCCTCAAATCTGTTAGAAAATTTATATTCTAGCTGCTGTCCGGAACCAAAAAAGTTACGGTCATTAAATCCAATACCAATCCGCGAACTTGATATTGAAAATTTTGGAATTAAGCTCCAGGTATCAAGAACACGAACCGTAATATCAATCGAGTCATTTGTTGGAGAAACCAATTCCTCAGATATATTTACCTTACTTACGAATTTTTGGGATCTTATTATACGTTCAGTTTCTTTTATTTTATAAGTGTCGTAAGCAGAGTTTTTTCTAAAAAGTAATAAATTCTGAATTGCAAATCTTTTCGTCTTGAGGTGTAATTTATTTCCTGTTCTTTCTCCCCAATTTTTAGGAACCATAGTAGAATCTGTATCAGATTGTCCAAAAGGATCTAAGGTTATAATTCTGATGTTGCGAATAATTTTTCCATCTACATTAGGCAAGTGTTCCTTTTCGACTAATGTTTTGTTCTTTTTTTTTATTTTAGCAGGCTTGAAAATTATTTTTCTTAAAAAATTAGTAAACTTACTTTTTTCAGAAAGCTTTTTAATTTTATGATATTTCTCCTGGCTATCTTTTTTAGTGTGTTTTTCTTGCGAAAAGGTGCTTTGGGAAAAACTCCAAAGAAAAATTAAAAACAAGAATATTTTTAAAAACCTGTAAGACATGCTAATAAAGTTAGCGTAAATTATTGATTTTTTTATCATATAATTAAACTGAGCAAATAAATATTTAGTTTTCAGTTTTTAATTTTTTAATACGCCAGGTAAATTTTTTTGGCATATGATTTCCCATAACATAGCCCCAAGGTTCTAAAGATTCTATTCTGTCAAAAATAATTTTTAAAATAGCGAGTAATGGTATCGCTAAAAACATCCCTGAAATTCCTGCAACACCACCTCCTATAGTAATCCCTATTATCGAAACCATAGCATTTATTTCGACTTTTGAGTTGATGATTAAAGGTACAAGTATATTATTATCAATAAGCTGAACAATTATGTTTACTACAAGAATACCTATAATCATAGATATTTCGGGTGTTCCTGAAAGAGAAGATAAGATGGTTAAAATACCTGCAATCATAATTCCGATGTAGGGAATTAAATTTAAGATTCCAGTCATAAGTCCAAGTAAAATAAAATATTTTGCTCCTATAATCCATAGTCCTAACCCTGTCAAAATAGAAACTACAAACATTTCAAATATAAGTCCCAAGATGTAATTGTTTATCGAAATTTTTATTTGAGTAATGATTTGTTGCAATTTCGCATGGTCTTCTTTATCGAATAATTTTGCTAAAAAAAGAATAAAATGAGTCTTATATAATAGGAATAAAAATGTAAAAACAACGACAAGCATACAATTAAACAAGACTTCACTTAATGATCCTATCGCCATTCCTATAGTTCCGTATCCATTTTGTACAGAATCGCTGGTTACTTTTTCAATGTACTTTTTTTGTTCCCATATACTGATTTGAAATTGTTCATGGATATAAGACTGGACATTATTAAAAAATGATATTGCATTCTTTTTAATGATATCAAAATCATTTGCAATGTCAGTAACCTGATAAGAAATGAAAGCTAGGATTGCAGCGATACAAAGTACAAAAATCAGGACTGAGAGAAATGAAGCAATATAAATAGGTAATCGTAATTTAAAATGCAAGAAAGAGTGTACCGGCAATAGTAAAACCGTAAACATAAATGCCAGCATCACTGGAGTTATTATATTACTACCGATGTAGGTTATTGCTCCAATACAGATCAAACTTAACAAAATAAATGTAAGTTTTGCATAAAATGGCAATTGTAAAGGTTGGTTCATTTTTTGATTTTTTAAACTAAAGTTGTGCTAAACAAATTTTAAAATTTATTTGTTTTAAATCGTTCCAGCTTTTAAATTTTAGTTTATAAAATTCCCATCAAAGGGTTAATCAAAAAATTCTTTGTCCTCATATACTGGAGGCATAATCGAAATTCCTTTTTGTAACAGAAGATTGTTTGGGTAGATAATTTTTTCCCCTTCTTTAGTTTTTAAATTCACATGAAAAGCATTGATATCCTCTATTTCTGCTTCAATAGGGAAATCTTTATCGTGGATTTTTATGGTATCACCAATTCTAAAAGGAAATGAAAAAAATAAGATCATTCCGGATGTTATATTGCTTAAAATAGACCACTGTGCAAACATAGCAACACCAATTACAGTGGCAATGGAAGAAACTGTTATAAAAATATCTTTCGTCTCAACCCCCCAAATAACAATCAAAGCTATTGTTGCCAAAATATTCATTAAAACATGAATGTATTTAATAACAAGATTGGTACGGTGTTCTAATAAGTGAGTAGTACTGGCGTATCTGCGTACCAATTGCGCAATAATAACCCGTAGTGCAGCTAAGGCTAATAGCAGAATTATAGTGGTTAGGATTTCCTTGCTATATTCTTTAAATGAAAACATAAATTTAATTTTACTCTAATATACTCAAATATTCGTAAACCTTTGCAGTTGGAAGCCCCATAACATTGGTATATGAACCTTCAACTTTTGCAACAGCCATAAAACCAAGCCATTCCTGTATTCCATAAGCTCCGGCTTTATCATAGGGTTTGTAGTTTTCAATATAATATAAAATAGTTTCGTCTGATAAATTATTGAAAGTGACTTTTGTAATATCGTGTAAAAGGGTAGCAGCAGAGCTGGTTTTAAAACAAACAGATGTAATTACTTCATGAGTTTTTCCCGACATCGATTTTATCATTTCGAAAGCTTCTTTATGATTTTTAGGTTTCCCTAATGCCCTGCTTTCGTGCCATACAATAGTATCACTGGTAATTAAGATTTCATTCTGTTTTAATTCTCCATCAAAGGCATTTGCTTTTAAGAGTGCTAAAAAGTCTGTAATTTCAACTGCTTTTAATTCTGGAGGATATATTTCTTCAACATCTTTTAACCTGATTTCGAAGTCAAGATCCAGGTCTTTAAAAAATTGCTGTCTTCGTGGTGAGCCTGATGCTAGGATTAGCTTGTATTTTTTTAGTTTTTCTTTAAGCATTATAATGAATGTTTAAGGTAATAACCACAATTGATAGAACTCCGAAAAGTAGAATGAGTTTGAGTACAGTGCTTAAATGATTGAACTCCTTTTTTGACTTTGCAGTAAATGTTTTGATTATAAAGTAAAGCAGTGGTGCCAAAACCAATACAAATGCATATAAAGTAGCTATAAATAGCCCATTTTCTACAAGATAATTTTTAATATAAAGCAATAATGAAATAAAAGGGATTATAGAAAGAACAGAAGCAATTTTTGCTGTTCGGCTAATACCAATAGCAATAGGAAGTGTATTCATTCCCTGATTATAATCTCCGTTAACATCTTCTATGTCTTTGATTATTTCCCTGATAAAATTAATCATAAAAGCAAATATGGCATAATCCGTTAAAATAGAAAACAAACTGGTCATTTGTGCTTTGTTTTCTGCTATTGTTGCCGGAAAAATATCGAAAATACCAATAATGATAACGCTCATTGCTAATAAAAAAGCTACAACAAGATTCCCTAAAACCATAATTTGTTTTAAGGTTGTGGAATAAAAATAAAGCATTGAAGCGATTAATATAAAAATAGTTGCAAATCCCGGTCTCTGTATCACATTCGATAAATAGAAACCAATTCCAACGCCAGTAATATTAAGGACGATATAAATGTTATAACCTAAAGATTCTGATACGGTTTTTCCAATGATAACATCCTGAGGTTTGTTTATCTGATCCGTTTCAGTATCAAAAATGTTATTAATTACATAGCCGGCCCCTGCAATTAAAACGGTACTTAAAACTAATAGAGCATATTGCCAGTCAGACAAGGCTAAGGGGATATTTTGACCTTTTAAAAAAGCATAACGAAATATAACCTGCATAAAAGCAAGCATTAACAGATTTTGATAACGAATAAGTTTGAGGTATTTCATTTTGATTTGAAGGTTTGGATTAACAATTAATAATTAAAAGCGGATAATTATTTAGTCGTGTTTTCCATTAAAATATTCCATCCATTTTCCCTGCACTTTCATGACTTGTTCGATAACATCACGTACAGCGCCTCTTCCGCCTTTAACATGCGAAACGTAACGACAGATATTCTTAATTTCAGGACTTGCATCTTGCGGGCAGGTTGGTAAACCTACTAATTTCATAACATGAAAATCAGGAATATCATCGCCCATGTATAACACATTTTCCGGTTTTATGTTATGTGTTTCAGTATACTGTTTAAAAGTCTCTACTTTATCAGGAGTTCCTAAATGTATGTCTGAAATCCCTAAATTACGCAATCTTATACGAACACCTTCATTGCTTCCGCCTGAAATAATACATACATTAAAACCACTTTCTACAGCAGCTTTCATTGCGTAACCATCGCGGATATTCATGGTGCGAAGCATTTCTCCTTCATTGGTTACAAAAACGGAACTATCTGTAAGTACGCCATCAACATCAAAAACAAACGTTGTGATGTCATTCATTATTTCTTTAAAGTGTTTTGCCATTATGTTGTATAGATTGTGTTAAGAGTTTATAGATATTTCTTTGGTTTTCATCAGTCAGATAATTAAGATGCGCCTCAATAGTAGTAGAATCATGTCGTTTCGCCGGCCCTGTCTGTGCATCAGCAGGACTAAGGAATTTTATTTTATCTGCAGTTTCAAGAATTAAAGGTTTTAAAATATCAAAAGGAACCTGATTGTTTTCACAAATTTCCTGCCCTATTTGATATAAATGATTCGTGAAGTTGTTCACAAAAACAGCCGAAACATGCAATGCTTTTCTTTGCTCTGAACTAATTGAAAAAACGGCTTCCGAAATACTTTTTGCTACGGTCTCTAAAATAGTGTAGTCTTCCGGATTTTTTGCTTCCAGACAAATTGGGATAATTGAGAAATCAACAGATTTTGCTTTAGAAAAAGTTTGTAAAGGATAAAAAACGCCTTTTCTGTTTTTTGAGTCTAAAACATCAATCGAAGTTGTGCCAGATGTATGAACAACCAATTGGTTTTTAAAGGGAAGATGTTCTGAAACCTCTGAAATAGCATCATCAGAAACAGAAATTATATATAAATCGGATTCATGCAAATTGGCAAACTCTGTAACAATTCGATCAGCATTCACTAAGTTAAGCACTGATTCTTTTTTTCTGGAAAAGACTTGTACAATTTCAATCTGTTCACTTTTAGTGAAAGCTTTTATCAAATGTTGTGCAACATTTCCGGAACCAATTACTGTTATTTTAATCATAACGCAAAATTAGCATTTTTTTAAAGAAATTGAAACGTCAAAGTTTTGAATTGCGCTTTATAAAATTTGAAGGCAGACAATATAATAAGTCTTTAAAATTGAATTGTAATAGAAAACCTGTTTAATTAGGAATGCTTTATTTTCAGAGTACTCTTTTTGGTTTTTATTAACAAAAGACAAATACTGCAAATCAACATTTTTAAGTACTTTTGTGCCACTTTTATACACAGTAATTCCTTCAAAAATGGATAAAAAAATATTCTCTTTTTTGTTTTCTACAAGATTAATGGCCATTCTTTTTTTAACATTTGCAATTGCAATGGCCGTCGGAACTTTTATCGAAAGTAAATACAATACTGATACAGCCCGAATTTTAATTTACAACACCTGGTGGTTTGAAGCTATAATGGTGTTTTTTATGATTAATTTCTTCGGAAACATCAAACGCTATCAGCTATTGAAAAAAGAAAAATGGGCAACTTTATTACTTCATGTTGCTTTTATTTTTATTCTTTTAGGAGCATTTATTACACGTTACATCAGTTATGAAGGTATGATGCCAATTCGCGAAGGAGCTGCTGAAAACCAAATCTATTCAGATAAAACATTTTTAACCGTTTTTGCAGATGGAGAATACAAAGGAGAAATGAAACGCAGGACTTTTGAGAAAAGTCTTTTGTTTTCACCCGTAACCAATAATGATTTTACGCTTTCAGGTCAATTTGATGAAACACCTTTTGAAGTTAGTTATGTGAATTACATCATGGGGGCCAAAGAAACCATAAAACCCGATCCAAAAGGAACTTTATATATTAAATTAGTTGAAGCCGGAGCCGGTGGGCGTGAAGAACATTTCTTAAAAGAAGGAGAAGTTCAAAATATCCATAATGTTTTATTTGCTTTGAATAAACCAACAGATGGTGCGATAAATATTAATACAACCGGAAAAGAATATACCATTCAGACTCCTTTCGAAGGTGATTTTATGCGAATGGCAGATCAGTTAAAAGGAAAGGTAACCAAAGATAATGTACAGCCTTTAATGATGCGTTCTTTATACAGTATTGGTGATATCCGGATCGTATTTCCGGATCCAGCAGTAAGAGGAGTTGTTGATTATGTATCGAATAATGACTACAAAGCTAAATCTCATACTGATGCTTTAATCGTAAAAGTTAAAGCAGAAGGTCAGGAAAAAGAAGTACGCCTTATGGGATCGAAAGGAAGTGTAGGAGAGCCTCAAACTGTCAAAATTGGAAAAATAGAATACAGTTTATTCTACGGAAGTAAAGCATATACTTTGCCTTTTAAAGTAAGATTAAACGATTTCATTGCTACTAAATACCCGGGAACAGAAAAAAGTTATTCTGCATTTGAAAGTAAGGTTACGGTTCAGGATTCAACAGAAACTTTTGATGCCAGAATTTACATGAACCATGTTTTAGATCATAAAGGATATCGTTTTTTTCAATCAGGATTTGATCCGGACGAAAAAGGAACAATTTTATCTGTTAACCATGATTTTTGGGGAACGTCAATTACTTATTTAGGTTATTTTATGCTCTATTTTGGTATCATGGCTATTATGTTTACCAAAGGTTCTCGTTTTACAGATCTAAAACGTAAACTTGAGAAAGTAAAAGAGAAAAAAGCAAAATTGATTACAATTTTAGTTTTGATGCTAAGTTTTAACGGTTTTGCACAAGAGCCTCATGTACATGCACCTGGAGATAATCATAATCACAACCACACGCACGCTCATAATGAAGATCCAAACGATCACGCTAATCATGTAACACGCCCGCCAAGCCAGAAGCAAATAGATTCATTACTGAATATTTATAAAGCACCTGAAGCTCACGCTGCAAAATTTGGTCGTCTGATTATTCAGGATGCAGGTGGAAGAATGAAGCCTATTAATACTTTCTCGTCTGAATTATTACGAAAAGTAAGCCACAGTGATACATATAACGGAATGAATTCTGATCAGGTATTCTTATCAATGACACAATATGGCCAGGTTTGGATTCAGGTTCCTATTATTTATTTAAGAGCAGGAAACGATAGTATCAGGAAAATCATTGGAGTAGATAAAGAGGCAAAAAACGCCCCTTTTGTGAAATTTTTTGATCAGAATGGTAATTACAAATTATCTCCTTATTTAGATGCAGCTTATAAAGCAGCAAACCCAAATCAGTTTGAAAAAGATTTCATTGAAACAGATAAAAAGGTCAACTTGATGGAATCTGCTTTAATGGGGGGTATTTTAAAAATATTCCCGGTTCCAAATCATCCTGGCGATAAATGGATTTCATATATGGAATTAGATCATGCAGGTTTAAAAGGAATGGAGGCAACGTATACCAAGCAGATTTTACCTCTTTATTTTAACGCTTTAAATAATGGTTCTATTTCAAAAGATTTTAAAACTGCAGATGATTTAGTCGAAAGTATCAACGGTTTTCAAAAGAAATTTGGAGCTAAAGTACGCCCGAGTGAAGAAAAAATTGATGCTGAAATTGCATACAATAAATATGATGTTTTTCAAAAATTAACATATTGGTACATTACAGCAGCAATCATCATGTTTATTTTTACAATCGTAAATATCTTTTTTGAAAAAAAATGGATTCGTTTTTGTGTAAATGCATGTCATATTGTTATTGGATTTTTCTTCGCATTGCACACTTTAGGCTTAATTGCACGTTGGTATATTTCAGGACACGCTCCGTGGAGTAATGCTTACGAATCTATCATATATGTAGCTTGGTCAACAATGTTTTTTGGATTAGCTTTCGATAGAAAATCAAAATTAACTGTTGCTTCATCAGCTTTTGTGACAGCGATGATCTTAATGTCAGCATATTTGAACTGGATTGATCCGGAAATTGCAAATTTACAGCCTGTTCTTAATTCATATTGGTTAATGATTCACGTTGCGGTAATTGTAGCAAGTTACGGTCCAACTGCATTAGGATTTATACTTGGTTTTGTGTCATTACTATTAATTTTCTTTACAACAGAAAAAAACAAAGCCAAAATGGATTTAAACATACAGGAAATCACATACATCAACGAAATGGCATTGACAATTGGTTTGATTATGTTGACCATAGGGAACTTTCTTGGAGGACAATGGGCCAATGAAAGCTGGGGACGTTACTGGGGTTGGGACCCAAAAGAAACCTGGGCATTGATCTCAATTATGGTATATGCTTTTATAATCCACGCCCGTTTTGTACCTGCATTACGAGGAAAATGGACATTCAATCTGATGAGTATGTTTGGTTTTATATCCATTTTGTTCACCTATTATGGTGTGAATTTTCACTTAGTTGGTCTGCATTCATACGCGAGCGGAGAAGCAAAATCCCTTGACTGGATATATTATTCATTAATTGCGATTTCAGTGATAGGGGCTATAACGTATCCTAAATACCGAAAATATTATAAAAAATAATATATGTTATTTATGTAGAAAGGTTCAGCTGTTATGGTTGAACCTTTTTTGTTTATCATAATGAAGTTTATTAAATTTGAAATTTTAGGAGCTATTTCCTGCTGTACACTATATCTTTTGTAGCGAACACCGCTACAAAAGGATGACGTTCCCATCAGGGCTAAATAAGAAATTTAGGTTTTTTTATCGCCTCTATGCTATTGATTATTAATGACAACAAGGCCTTATGGATGATAGAGCTTAGAATGATTTAGGTATTAAAGATTTTGTTTTCATAAGCCAACAAGAAAGGATTCGTGCAGGAGCTGGGGCTCTGTAGATTAATATAGCGGAGAGATTTTTTAAATAATTTATTCTAAAGATAATCAAAAACTGTAATTGTCTGGTTAAGAAAGCCTGGTAATCAATTTAGCGCAGATAATATTGTGCGATTTGTACGTCTGTGGGGCTTTAATTTTCAATCCAGCTATAGAATTTGATGTTGTTCCAGCCATAAATAGAAATACTCACTCCATCATTTTTTTTAATATTTTTAGCAGCATAATTGTTTAAAATAGCCGCCAGTTTGCTAAATTCCTGTGCATTACTATATTTAAAAAATTTGCTAGGATGATTGACCCAATTTCCACTAGTTGTTTCAGGATAAGGGATTCTTCCTTCGCCTTCGAACTCAAATTCTGTAAAATCCGGATTTTGCTTTATTAAGGCATAAAAATCATTATAAATTTGTGTGTTATCTTTATTTGTTCCGCAAAGGTAGGCAAATGAGTTTGTCGGGATTCTAAAAGTTTTGTTGTATAGTGAAGTTGTGAAATGCTTTTCGAGGGATGTAATAGCTATCTTTTGGTCATTAATCTCTATGGAATACTGATCAATTTTATCTCCGTTTATAAACGTAATTTTATTTGTGTTTTCCGGTAAGTCAATGTAGGATATTGCTGGTCCAATTGCAGTAAAACAGCCATTCGGTTCTGCTATTTTGTCGAGTCGAACGATGAGTTCGTTTCCTTTTGCAAACTGAGTAGTACTTATACCAAAATTGATGCAGGGAAATTCCTCTTCGGTAATTAATTTTAATTTTAAAACAGGTGATTGTGAGAAGTCTGTAGGATATACTTCCTCCGGCATAAAATTAATAGCCGGTACATTTGAAGTTTTGGTAATGTATTCACGATAGTCGGAATTATCGATCTTGTTGTCATCAGAACTGCAGGCATTAATCATAAATCCAATCAGAATCAGTAATGTAATTTTTTTCATAAGAGTTGTTTTATCTACATAGATGATTTTTTTTACAAAAAGTTGCGTATAAGCTATGTATAAAATAGGATATTAATTTTAATACTTGCCTGTTATTTATAATATTAGCACTAACGTTGTGAATCTGTACGGTCGGAATCTATAATAGATATTTTAAAAACGATATAAATCGTTCCAGCCCACGCTCCCGAACGAATCCTTTCTTGTGGCTTTTAAAACCTAAATTTCATCATGAGCAAAAAATTACTTTTCATAATGACTTTTAGTCCCGCTGTCCTTCCAATCTTTTATTTTTTAAAGAAAAAAATAAAAGGATTTTCCCTCCCATCGGGGCTAAATAAGAAATTTAGGTATTAATTAGTAAAACAGATAATCTGCAACATAGTCATCATCTTTATTAATACTGGTTGGGAAATTATTACTATTATATTCTAAAGAGTTAGTTGTATATTTTGTATTTGGTTCTGATGAATAACTATACGATATTTGGTTCTGCATATTTCCTGAATTGGTTGAAAATCCGCTATTATGCATAGAATCATAAAAAAATCCAAATAAAATTAACTTATTATAACCAGTAACATTCTTTAAAGGATGGTTCTTATTATCATAATGAAATATGATTGAACTTTTAGGTGAATTTCCAGTCAAAAATTCGAATTGGCTTATTTCCTGATTGTCTATTTTAAATCTGCCTGTATAATTGTAATAGCTGTTATAATCTGCAACATATGAAAACTCTACTGTCCCATTGGCGTTATAAATAAAATCAACAGTTACAGGTGCATCAAGATATTTTTTAAAACGTTTAAGTGTCCCGTCAGGATAGTATTCAAAATTAACGTATTGTAACAATTCATTTTCACTATTTGGATTTTGATACCATTCTATTTTTACTATATTGTCGCCCTGATATGTGAATACTTTTTTTTGTCGGTTACTTTTTTGCTGTAGTAATTTGTTTCCATCATAAGTAAAAATAGTTTCATAAGTTGTACCGTAATTATGTGTTACTATTTTCTTCAATAAAATGTTTGAGGAATCAGTTGTGTTATTATCATTAGTACATGATAAAAAGAATGAAAGGCATAGTAAAAAAATAATTTTCTTCATAGGTTTGGTTTCGGATTTACTGGATAAGATATGGATAGGAATGCATTTTGTACTCGCAAAGTAAAGCAAAAATAATTTGCCCCACGCTCCGATAGCGCAGAATTGCATTCTGTGCCCACCAACTAAATAAGAAAATTGTCTTATAATCTGATAAAATGTCAAACAAAACCACATCTAAAATATTTTCTAAACCTAATATAATTTAGTGCTGAAGTATAATATTTGTATTAAACAATTCTACATGTTTTGTTAGCTTTACTTTGCGGGCACAGAATACAATTCTGCGCTATCATTGTGCATAAATCTGCGCGATTGGGGTATTTTGTAAACGATGTAAATCGTTCCAGCCCATGCTCCCGCACGAATCCTTTCGTGTGGCTTTTGAAACCTAAATTTTATCATGAGCATAAAATTACTTTTCATAATAGCTTTTAGTCCCGCTGTCCTTCCAATCTTTTATTTTTTAAAGAAAAAAATAAAAGGATTTTCCCTCACATCGGGGCTAGACAAGAAATTTAGTTTTTTTATAGCCTTTATGTTATTGATTAATCAGGACAACAAGGTCTTATGGATGATAGAGCTTAGAAATGATTTAGGTATTAGATATTCTATTTTCATAAGCCCGCACGAAAGGATTCGTGTGGGATTGGGGCTTTAAGTTTGCCTATCACGTTGGTTTAGTAGCAGTTCTCTGTCTTATTTCCACTTGGCAATTAATTCCTGATCGATTTAGATCATCAGCGATTTCTTTAAATTTTGGAAAATGGTTATTCCAAGCTTTTGATTCATCAAAGATTATTTTGTCATCTTTATTGACTAGTTCCATTAGTTCTTTTGTAGGGCACTTAATAGCCGATTTAAGTTTTGAAATATCTTTTTTTCTATAAGGAATTTCTAAAAGCCAGTACTCTTCAATATTTTGAATTTTTAGTTCAAAATGATGAATCCAATCAACGAAAGGAGCAGATCCTTCAAATTCAGCAATTTTTCCATCTTTACTAATTAGCAAACGTCCAACTCCGATCCAATTCGTTCTTTGATTCCAATCCAGATGCTTTTCTTTTTCTTTACACCACAATAATGAGAAACAGTATTTATGTTCCTCAATTCCCTCTGTTAAAACAATCATTTCTTCTTCAAAATCTTGCTGATTAATCCAATAATTTGCCTTTTCTATTATTTGAGTTTTCATTAGGATTTTAAGAATTTCTACTACAGTGAATTTGTGAAAAAAACTTCGTTTGTATTTGATCAAATATAACAAAAAGTTTTGCCAAAATAAGAATTCCCACGCTCCTACATGAAAGGATTCTTGTGAGAGGAAAATATAAAAAAACACTTGCAAAACGTTTTTACAAGTGTTTAATTAAATTTTTATCTAAATAATCTTATCGCTTATTTACGATTTGATCTATTGTAGTAGTATAAGGAATTATCTTATTATTATCTTTTTTGAGATATTACCTATCTTTAAAATATAATTTCCTGTTTGTAAATCGGAGACAATTAATTTATCTTCTACAATCTCTGATGCATTATAGGATTTAACAAGTCTTCCGTTTATGCCAAATAATTCAATTTTTTTTGAATTCAAATCGATATTTTTAATGTAAACAAATTCACTGGAAGGATTGGGGTAAACAACCAGTTCATTTTGTTTATCAATATCATTCAATCCTAAGGTAGGTAAAGATATTTTGCTAACTTTATTTAAACCTGAACCTTGTCTGGCAACATATAATTCATTATTTCTTATTGTTATCCCATAAGCACTTCCTAGGCCAGATGAAAAAACACTTTGCGAGCCGTCTGCACCACCATTTGCCAAAAGATAAATACTTCCTCCAAAGCCAGTAGAGACATATAAATCTCCATTAGTATTTAACGTTAAATCATAAGGACTATTAATCCCTGTTATAAGATCAGTGACAGTTCCGGATGGTGATATTTTTACTACTTTATTTGCAGAGCCCCCACAAGCGACAAGTAAGTCACCGTTGGCATCAAAAGTAAGACCCCTAGGGGTTTTTAAACCTGATTTAAAAGTTGTTATGGTACCGGATGGAAAATCAATTTTTTTAATATTTCCAGGTCCGCTTTCTGAAAAATAAACAGCTCCTGAAGCATCAATTGCAACGCCATAGGCATTCCCAATTGCAGAATAATTGGTAATTGTTCCTGCCTGAGTTACTTTTGCTACACTAGTAAAGAACTCGCTGGGAGCCCAAATATTACCGTTACCATCTAAAGTAATTTGATTGGGAGAGCCTTCTAAGCGATTCGTAATTGTTGTTTTATTACCTAATAAATCAACTTTAATGATCTTGTAATTTAGATAATCTCCAATAAATAAATTTCCTTGACTGTCAAATACGATTCCCGATGGGGGACTGATAGAAGTAACGTAGTCTGTAACAGTTTGTGCACTTACTGTAAATGCACTAATTAAAAAAAAAAGTAAAGTTTTTTTCATTTTTGAATATGTTAATTAAGTTGCTAAATTAGTAATTAAATTCTTATTTAGAAAAGCACAAACATTTATAATTATATTAATTTTTTGACAAAATTGTAAAGCATTATTGCTGAGCTACTTAAAATTTAAGTTACGATATTGAACGAAATTTTCTGAATTGTATAATCCTTCTATTTGAAAATCCGCTCTTTCAAGTGTTGTTATCAAAGCTGCGAAAATCTCTCCGGCTTTGCGCCATTTTAAATTTTGTTATAAACGAAAACTTGTCAAAAGTCTCCGATTTTTAAACTAAAATCAATACAGATTATATTCTGTAAATGATTTTAGGTTTAAAACGCCTACAACAGGAGTATCTGCTTTTTGAACAGTTAATAATCCCAGCTCCCGCGAATCCTTTCGTGTGGCTTTTGAAACCTAAATTTTATCATGAGCAGAAAATTACTTTTTCACAATAGCTTTTTAGTCCCGCTGTCCTTCCAATCTTTTATTTTTTAAAGAAAAAAATAAAAGGATTTTCCCTCCCATCGGGGCTAAATAAGAAATTTAGGTTTTTTTATCGCCTCTATGCTATTGATTATTCAGGAAAGCAAGGTCTTATGGATGATACAGCTTAGTATGTTTCGGTATAAGAGATTCTGTTTTCATAAGCCCCCACGAAAGGGTTCGTGATGGAGAGGGGATTATTACTGTTTAAAAACACTTCGTAAAAAGTACGGAGACTTTAAGAGGTTTAGAATTATAAGGTGGTCAAAAAAAAAATTGCGCAAAGTCTATCTTGACATTTGCGCAGCTTTTTATAAGGAATACTTCAGAGAGTGAAACCACCAACTACGCCCAGCACCTACTTTTTAACAAACCGCATCACACCATCGCCCAGTTCCGTGCTCACCCGCATTAGATAGCTTCCATTAGCAAGTGTTGTAACATTCACACCACCTTGGGGTCCGGGTATTACATTTTCAAGTACCGACTGCCCTAAAAGATTATACACTGTTACCGACTGAATATTAGCTTGTTTGGGATTACTGATAAATACCATATCGCCCGCAGGAACAGGATAAAGCGCCAATTCAATCGTTTCAAATGATATAGTATGCAAAGACGTCTGCACCGTCACCACCGAAGTATTCGTCACAACAGGGAGATTGTAGTCAAAATAAATCGAAGCTGTATTCTCTAGCGCAGCACCTTCTGCAAGTGAATTCAATGAACGAATTTTAAAAACCAAATAGCCATCATTATTCTCATCAGCAAACCCAAGCTGTATGTTGCTGAACATAAACTCGACCTGATTACCTTGTATCACGCGGGTAGTAAAAGGATGGCTACCGTCTACCGGACTCAAACTAGCGATATCAAATTTAGTGGTATCAATCATATCGGTCACCTTAATATTTTGCGCCGATGCAGTACCCAAATTCTCGAATCGGATGCGGTAATACATATAATCACCTACATGTTCGGGGCGTACATGGTCACCTCCGAGGCAAATTTTATCGTTAGGGTCAAACGAATTTACTACCGTTTGTTCCAATGTCGCTTCATTATTCGTCGCAACTTCGTCTTGGGCAATGTTTACCTCTGCTGAAAATTTCAATACATCATTGCTGTTCAGTGGTGGCGTATCGGTAGGGGTGTTCAAGTTTAATTTTACAATATATTCAACTTCAGATAACGGTAATAAACCCGCAATATTCCATGTCACAGAGCCAAAACCTGCGCTTGCGGCCAAAGGGGTACTTTGGATGTATTCCGCCCTAGCGGCATCGTACGCAAATCGTACAGTACCTGTTGCCGTTTGATTGCCATTGTTCTTAACCAAAACTTTATAATAGGCATCAAAACCTGGTCTCGCTGTGTTAATTGGCACTATCACAACCGACAAATCATGGTGGATTCCAACTGCGGTCACACAGAAATTCTGGTTTGCATAATTCGTTGCCGATGGCATATTCAGACTGATACTTGATGGCGAAACGCTGAACCAAGTCGAATTGTCAAGTATGGGCGTGATAACACTTGTGCCATTTTTGAGCATTACGCTATGGTAACCATTGGAACTGGAATAATAAAAACTTTGGTTCGTACCGTTTACCAGTTTGTACTTAAGATACGGAAATCCGGGATCGGCATCCGTACACCCATTATTTTGCATGTCCAATCGGGTATAGCCGTTTACAAGGTAGCTATCTGTACCGAGCAAGCGAATCATGTTGGTCTTATTAAACTGACCTCCAATATCTCCATAATCACCACAGTGCAAGATCATACCGTTAGGTTGCTGCACTACCCTGCGTACCTCCGAGTATTCTGTAACCCTAACGCTAGTACCAGCCGTCGATGGCGAAAAAGAATAAGTTACTGAACCGTTTGGTAACAGCATAGCAATACCATAAATACTGCTCGCGCTAAAATTACCTCCAATCAGGATATTGCCGTTAGGTCGCACCAAAATGTCATTTATTACAGGATCTGTGTCATATATTGGGGATGTAAACGTGTTGTCATAACTTCCGTCGGGGTGCAGTCGTGCTAAGCTCTTAGAATTGTTACCGTCGCAAGAATCGAACCTTCCGCCCACCAGTATTTTTCCGTCAGGCTGTAATGCCAATGAAGACGTATAACCATTACGACCTGTAAAACCGCTGTTGATATCAAATGTTGGATCTATTGTGCCGTTGGCATTTAGTTTCTCAAGATGGAGGGACGTCCCAACCCCTCCAGGGTCCGGCATGCGTATTGAGCCGGCTACAATCAACTTGCCATCTGGCAATACCAATACGGCAATGCACTGCTCTATTTCGGGATGCTCATCATAAAAAGTGGTATCTAAAGCACCATCGGCGGTCAGGCGAAGCAGTTTTTTAGAAGAGTCATTTCCAACCAGTAGCTTCCCGTCTGGCAACAAGTTCAAACAGTAGATATAAGAAGACGCTGGCAAAGCTGGCGTGTCGAAGGTTGTATCAATACTACCGTCGGTGTTTAGCCGAATCATAGGTTTGATTACACCTGCTACAGTAAATTGGGACCCCAATATAATTTTGCCATCAGACTGTATCACTATCGGACATTTATGATTATTTGCCGTATTATCGGTCAATACCTTAAAAGTAGCATCACTTGAACCGTCTCCATTGAGTCGTTCTATGGTTCGCGTCCATCCCGTTTTGGAATCATATTGGGTAGCCTCAATGACAATTTTGCCGTCGGACTGAAGCGCCATATCGTTGACTTGTTTTTCATAATTATTCCAAACCGTAGCAGGAATGAATCCCGGATCGGCACTAGCCGCATTTTGCGCTTGAGATAAAGCAGGAAGCAATAAAAGTAAAAGTAATAGTTTTCGCATGTTTCAGATTTTGACCAAAGATAGTAAAGTAATGATATGAAACGCATTTAAATTGCAAGTGATGTGGAAGTTGAACTGGCTCGTTTACAACGAGTCCCTATTTACTTTTGAAAACCAAATAAAGCGTTTGCAACGCGGCTTTTTAGATAGATTACCTAAATATTAAAATTTATATTGACCATTTATTTTAGTAGTTACAAACTCCCTGCGCCATTTTAAATTTTGTTATAAATGAAAACTCGTCAAAAGTCTCCGACTTTACAACTAAGTTCAATAAAGATTATATTTTGTAAATGATTTCAGGTTTAAAACATCTACAACAGGATTATCTGCTTTTTCAACAGTTAATAATCCCGAATTATCAACATGATTACTTGCACTTGAATAAATATAATCTGATGGTTTTGCCACAAGACCAGACCACAAAAGGATTGAAATGTATATAATCTAATTTATACCACATAAAATCATTTGAATAAATTTCTTCAGCATGATTTCCGTATTGCCACCCGAGCCTGAAAGGCGAACTGACGAAGTAGAATTGATAGTCTTTATTTCTGCTGTGGCTTTGTGTTGCTAATTTAAAACGTTCCAACATCCATTGGCTTCGCCGAACCACTTCGTTAGGTTTCTTTTCTACTCTCGGGACTGTTTTGTATTTTTTCTAAAATTGATTTTGCGGTAAATTTTTTAAAATCCCGAATCAAATCAGATAGTTTTCCTTCTTCTGATTGTACAATTAAGTGAATATGATTACTCATAATTACATAACCATACAAAATCATGCCTTTGTTTTTAATGCAATAGTCTAAACTTTCTATGACTATGTCCCTATAAGTTTGCCTTGTAAAGATATCAATCCAGTCTACGACTGTAGCAGTTATAAAATGTGGTAAGGTTTGGTCACGAATTACGTATCCTTCTTTCATTTTAAGTTTTTTTTATAAATATAATGTTTTTGTATTTATAGCTGTTTAAAAAATATTTCGTAAAAAGTCGGAGACTTTTAAGAGGTTTAGAGTTTATAATTGTGTTAAAAAAATTGCGCAAAGTCAGAGACATTTGCCAGTTTTTTATAAGAACACTTCGGAGAGCGGGGGAGAACACTTCATAGAACAGGGAACTTAACTTTTTAATTTGAAGCTTTTTAAAGTGTTAGTGATTGTATTCTTAAACTCAGTTATGTAATAATCAGAAACTTTAGAATTAATTAGTTTTTTACTGTCTAAATCATAAACAGGATTTTCAAATTTTTCCAGTTGAAGCGTATTAAGATTTACTTTGTTATTTGTAGGAGGGATCATTAATTCTTTAGTTAAGTTATTGAAATGATAGATTCTAAAATTTGAAAAGAAAAATGCTTTATTTACACTATATGAATTTATTGTAAAAATTGAAAAATTATGCTCAGTATAGAAAAATAAATCTGTTGCATAAAAAGGATCGTAATGAGTTAGCTTTCTATAGATTATTAAATCTTGTATGGAATTATTTGTGCAAAAACTGGAAAGTGTTTCTATCACACTTTTATCAATTTTTCTTAAATCATTTAATTTTTCAATATTAGCAAAATCATATTCTAAAAATTTATGATTAATCTGTTCTTCAGTTAAAAGTTTTTCGGTTAAATCCTTTATATTAAAATCTAAGGAGTATTCTATATTAGTTTTTATCTTACTTAATTTGTCAGAATTAAAATATCCCATGCTTTCATTTATGTTGCTGATGATTCCAACTTGGCAATAAAAAAATTGAGAGCATAAAATTAATATTGCGGATAAATGTAATTTATTATGCATTTTAATTTTTTAAATGTTTATAATTGTGCAGGACAATTCTGCGTTATCGTTACTCGTTAGCGCAGTTTTGTAAACTGTGCCCACTCTAATTGGCAATTAAACATTTTGCCTGCTTACTTTGCGTGCACAGAATACAATTCTGCGTGATCGGGATTATTCTGTAGCCGTTGAGTCTACACTGACTGCCATAGTATCAATTGCTTCTGAAGTATTTTCATAGCTGTTTATTTCATTATTATTAAAGGCATTTTTTACTTTTTCAGAAAGAAACACATTTCCAAATAGTCCATATCCAATGCTTTTACTTTCGCCTTTCCATGTGATTTTAGTAATTGAAAACAAAATGTAATTGTCTCGCATTACAGAATTTTCAATTATCTTTTCAGCCAATGAGCTTCCAAACAAAACTCCTAATCTTTCCATATCAGATTCATTTTCTGATATAGAATTTTGAACAACTTGATTTATAACTGATTTTACAGCTTGCTTGTGTTCTTCATTGCTAGGGTTAGTAAAAACTGCTATCAAAAGAATAATAGCAAAAATTATAACTATTTTGTTGGATTTTTTCATAATATTTTCAATTTAATTTTTGTTTTTTTTAATTCCGATAGCGTCGGGTTTACTTTGTGGGCACAGAATGCAATTCTGCGCTATCGTTAAGTGTAAATCTGAACGATCGGGTTAATTGTCTGTGTATATGTTTGAATTTATTGACACAAATTCATATTCGTTATTATTTTATTTGAAAACATTTTGACAATTATCTTTGACGAAACTTAAAGTTATCAATTTTATCCATTTTAAAAATTAGAGTTTCATCTTTTTCTTTGTCAAATAAGAATAGATTCTTTTTTGTTTCTCCTATGTATATTAGTTTATTATTTGTTTCAATAACTTTTTCGCCATATGTAAAAAATATCAATTTAGATTGCTCATTTTCATATCTTAATTTATATCCTTTCTCTATAGAATTTGATATTGTAGATAGATTAAATAAAATAAGTGCAATAAAACCTATGTAAATTATAAAAGAAGAAAAAGTATTGTGATTTTTTACAAGTGTTTTTAAGATTGTCTTTTCTGATAATATATATATTATGGCGCATATTATATAAGCTATTGGGTAAATCAACCCGATATAATTTTTAAAAATTAGGGCTATAATTACATAAATAATGAGAAAAAAAATTATAATCCATCCTAAATTATTATTTATAAAATTTTTAGGTTTTGAGATTTCATGTTTCAATCTTTCTAAATTATAATTTTCTATTTCATTTTCTTCTTTTGATATTTTGTCATCGACAAAATATGAAATGGTTATAATTATTAATATTAATAAAATAATTAGGATGGCCTTGTTAAAGAATAGTAATGGGATTTCAGATATTTCTAAATAATTAATTATCTCTATATCGAAAAAATAATAATAAGATTGAAGATGAATGTATCCAAGAGTAGTGAGGATAATAAAAATTAAAGGAAAAGATTTTATAATTGTATCAAGTTCAGCTTTTAGCATTTATTATTGTTAATTAAATTATGTTTTCTTTTCACGTTCAATGGATACTTGCTGGTAACTTACTTATATCAGCCATAAAATGGCATAAATTAGTTCTTTTTTGTTGGCTTTGTGCTAAAAGTTAGTAATGATTAATGTTGCTAATATAGGAAAAAGTTTTATAAATTATTAGTTGCACATTATTAGGAATAGGTCGAATAACAAAACATATGTTAAATTGTAAATCGCCTAGCCCTGATAGAAGGGAAAATCCTTTTGTGCCGGGGTTCGGCACAAAAGATTCTAACGAATAGCAGGAACCAGCTCCAAACAAAAAAATGCCGCAAAACCCTAAAGTCTCACAGCATTTTCAAACAAATCAATAATTAAGCGTACAGCTTATTCCTTTATAGCATCCCCTTCTTTAGTTTCTTCACTGGCGATTTTTACCAGTTTGTCTTTCGGGTTCAGGTTTCCGAATATTTCAATTTTATCGTCGATTTCCCTTCCTTTTTTGACATCAACTCTTGTGGCTTTGTGATTGACCACTTTGATGACAAACATCCCTTCCGCAGCATTTACCAAAGCCGATTTTGGCACTACAAAAGTGCTGTCTTTTGCGTTAAGCGGTAACAAAACTTCGGCTACCATTCCCGGTAATAAGTTTCCTTTGGTGTTGTGAACGTCCATTTCTACACGTTCAGAACGTAGTTTCAAATCCAAAGCGCCAGACATTCTGGTAATCGTGGCTTTAAAAGTTTCCGGCAATGATTTTACGTTAAAACTCATTTCGTCGCCGTTGTGTAAATATCCCGTGTACAATTCCGGTACTGAAACCGCCAGACGCAGTTTGTTTTGCTGCTGAATCGTCAATAATGGCGAACTTGAAGAAGGACCAACGAACGTTCCTAAATTCACGTTTCTCGCTGCCACGACACCGTCAAAAGGCGCACGGATTTCAAGATAACCTTTCATAATTTTCACTTCTTTATGAGCGGCAATTGCTGCCTGATATTGCGCGTAATCCGAGTTTTTCTTTCCGCTTGCCATTTCAAGGTCGTTTTTAGAAATCGTTCCTTCGACTTTGCTCGTTTCGTACAAACGGTTGTAGGTACTTTTGCTGGTAGCGTAAATAGCTTCCATCGATTTTAGTCTGGATTCGGCTGCAGCCAGCTGTGAACTGATTTCAGGTGCTTCAAGAACGATCAAAAGCTGTCCTTTGGTGACTTTCGAACCAATATCAACTTTTAATGTTTTGACGAAACTGCTTACTTTGGCATACAAATCGACTTGCTGAAAACCGGTTAATTCGGCCGGTAGACGCAATTCGGTCGTCAGTTTTTCTTTGGCTAACAGAAACGTTTCTGTTTTCGGTTCTATTTCTGCTGTAACAACTTCTTCTTTCTTAGAATTACAGCTGTTCAGGAAAAATAATGCTGCAAAAAACAGCGGGCTGTATTTTATAATTTTAGTGTTCATTTTTTGGTTTTATATAATGAATATGTTTTAAGCTTTTGGGTGAAAGTGAATAAAATTTAATTTAACACATAGAATCATAGCTCTTCTTTACGGGTAAAGGCGTTTCACTTTTTTCAATGCACATAGCTATGTGTGAAAACTAGTTTTTTCTTTTACCTTTTTTATTTATAACTTAAATCTATTGTTTCTATGTGTTAAAAAATAATTGCACTCAACGGGTTATGACTTTCAACTTTATGACTTTCCAACTTTCGACTTATTTATTGATGAAATATAATGGATGCTTTCTTCGTCTTCAGGATCTAAAGAAACAGATTGTGTCGTTGTTTTTTCCTGTGCCCACGCAAATATCTGAGGCAGGATCAGTAATACGGCAAAGGTCGAAAACAATAATCCGCCGATAACCGCTCTTCCTAACGGAGAAACCTGATCGCCTCCTTCGCCATGACCAATCGCCATTGGCAGCATTCCGGCAATCATCGCTACCGAAGTCATGATAATCGGACGAAGACGCAGTGCCGCAGCTTCACGGGCTGACTCTAAAGCGTTTCCGTTTATTTTGCGCAGCTGTTCGGCGTTTGTAACCAGTAAAACGGCATTCGCAATCGAGACCCCAACTGACATAATGATGCCCATATACGATTGTAAATTAAGCGTTGAACCTGTAAGGGTCAGCATTAATAACGCACCCAAAACTACCGCCGGAACTGTGGTTAAAATCACCAGCGACACCTTGAACGACTGGAAATTAGCGGCCAACATTAAGAAGATTACAAAAATGGCGACCAATAATCCTGTTTGTAAACTGCTTAATGTTTCGCTCAATACTTTACTCAGTCCGATTGGCGTGACAAACAAGCCACGTGGTAATTCGCCTAATGAACTGATCGCCGCATCTACATCTTTCGCTGCCGTCCCCAAATCGGTTTGATTGATGTTTGCTGTCACTGTAATGTATGGCATTGCCCCTAAATTGTCATTTTCACCGCTCACATAACCAGGTGTAATTTTTGCCACGTCACTCAAAACAGGACGAAGCGAGTTTTTCAATACCGGAATTTCACCAATATCAGTTTTGCTTTTCATTTGATTCAACGGAACCTGAACCTGAACGTTTACAGATAAACCGGTTCGCTCGTCAATCCAAGTATTTTTTTCGGTATATCGTGATGATGAGGTCGAAGCAATCAGCGAACGCGAAATATCATTCATATCGACGCCCAGTTCGGCAGCACGGGTTCTGTCAATATCGATATTCATGGCCGGATAATGAATTGGCTGACCAATTTGTACATCCCTGAAATAGTTTATTTTCTGTAATTTTTGAACGATTTGATTCGCGTACAATTCATTTCGTTTTTTGTCTTTCCCAGCAATTCGGATTTCAATTGGAGTAGGAGAGCCCTGACTCAAAACCTTATCCGTTAATTCGATAGGCTCAAAAGTCATTTTTACATCAGGTAGCACCTTTTTGATTCTTGCCCTGAATTCATCTTTAAACTCATCCATGTCAGCATGGTAATCTTTTAAACTTACCTGAAAAACCGCTTCATGCGAACCTGCCATGAACAGATAAATCGGGTTGATGGAGAATAAAGAGGGATGCTGACCCACATATACCGAAGATATTCCGATATGCTCGTTGCCTACCATTTTTTTAAGTTCTTTCAAAACTACAATGGCTTTTTCTTCGGTACGTTCCAAACGGGTTCCGTCGGGAGCACGCATTCTCAGCTGAAACTGACTCGAATTTACTTTCGGAAAAACATCTTTTCCAATAAAGCTGATGAAAACTATCGCCAGTACGGTTGCAGAAACCAGATAAATGATACTCGTTGCTTTTTTATGAATAAATAAACGGTCTAACAATCTCATAAAACGGATTCTGAATCGCTCAAAACCACTGACTTTTCCGTTGCCATCTGTATCCGTTCTTTCAACGTAATCTTTTTTCTGGGTGATCAGTTGTTTTTCAGATTCCGGTGTTAATCCGCAGGCGTTAAATTCGGCTTCATCATCTGTAATTTCAGGTGTGTGCTCGTGTTTTGGATGCGCTATCATCAGCCAGTTTGCCATTACAGGAACAAAAGTCTGTGATAGTAAAAACGAAATCACCATTGAAAATCCAATTGCCAAAGCCAACGGCAGGAATAACGCTCCGGGAATACCAACCATAGTAAACGCAGGTGCAAAAACGGCCAGGATACAAAGCAGGATCAGTAATTTTGGTAAAGCGATTTCCTGACAGGCATCCCAAATGGCGAGTGCTTTTGGCTTGCCCATATCGAGATGCTGGTGGATATTTTCTATCGTAACGGTACTTTCATCTACCAGAATTCCAATCGCCAGAGCCAGTCCGCTTAAAGACATTAAGTTAATGGTCTGTCCGAATAATTTCAGAAATAAAACTCCGGAAATAATCGAAATTGGAATCGTTAAAATTACAATTAACGCCGCACGTCTGTCACCTAAGAATAATAAAACCATTAATCCCGTTAAAACCGCTCCGATAATTCCCTCTGTAATTAAACTTTTAACCGAATTGATTACATAAACCGACTGGTCAAATTCGTATGATAATTGTACATCTTCCGGAAGTGTACTCTGGATTTTAGGTAATTCCGATTTTAATTTCTGAACCACATCCCAGGTCGAAGCATCTCCGGCCTTTGCAATACTGATATAAACCGAACGTTTCCCGTTAACCAAAGCATGTCCGTTCGTAACATCGGCACCGTCTTTTACGGTGGCAACATCACCTAATTTCAGGTTCTGAACCCCGCCTTTAAATAACGGAATCTGCTCAAAATCTTTAATTTCTTTAATGGTATTATTGGTCGGTGTCAGATAGTTGGTATTTCCGATTCTCACGTTTCCGGATGGCGCCGTCTGATTGTTGATGCGAATCGCTTCCACAATCTGATCAGGTGTCATATTGTGCGAACGCAGTAAATCAGGATCAACGTTAACCTCTACTGTTCTTGGGCTTCCGCCAAAGGGAGCCGGAGATAATAAACCGGGAATGGATGTAAAAGAGGCACGAACATACACATTGGCCAAATCCTGCAGTTCGTTGTTGGAACGGATTTTACTGCTCAAAACCAATTGTCCGATAGGCAGGGAAGAAGCGTCAAAACGAATGATAAACGGAGGCTGTGTCCCCGGAGGAAATGCCGCCTGAATTCGGTTCGAAAGCGCACCCAGTTCGGCAGCAGCCTGAGCCATATTCGTGTTTTCGTAATAGGTCAATTTCATGATCATCAACCCTTGGATATTCTTGGTTTCTACCGATTTTATACCATTGGCAAACGGAAGAATATTTACGTAATTTTTGGCAAAATAAGCCTCCATCTGATCCGGTGTGTAACCACCAAAAGGATGTGCAATATAAATTACCGGCAAATTCATTTTTGGCAGGATATCTACCTTTATATCTTTGATGGCACCAATTCCGAAGAAAAATAAACCGGCCACCAAAACCAGTATAGAGATGGGTTTGCGGAGTGCAAAACGTATTAAATTCATTAGGCGCTATAATTAAAATTCATTTATAAATAAGTCAAAATTGCCCGTTGCGGCTACTTTCAGCAAATACGATTGCCATACATTATTGTTGACGATATCACGATCGATTTCGGCACGGTTTAAAACATACATCGTCTGCGTTAAATCGGTTAAATCGGTTAAACCGTTTTTGTATAAAGTCGATTTTTGCAGATAAGCTCTTTTGGCAGCATTGACCTGAACGGGTGCTTCGGCATAATTTTCGAGAGTGACTCTAATTTTATCTTCTGCAAAATTCAATTGCGATTTTAGTTCCCTGTCAGCCTGATTGTATTCTTCCTGCAAGGCTTGCGAAACAAATTTCTGCGCACTCACTTGTTTACTGGATCTGAAAGGCGTGGTCAGGTTCCACGTAATCCCAACTCCGATTAAATAATTGGTACGATCC
This sequence comes from Flavobacterium flavigenum, assembly GCF_027111255.2. Classification (NCBI taxonomy): domain Bacteria; kingdom Pseudomonadati; phylum Bacteroidota; class Flavobacteriia; order Flavobacteriales; family Flavobacteriaceae; genus Flavobacterium; species Flavobacterium flavigenum. Next base: position 5,272,968 of record NZ_CP114285.2, read on the forward strand.
GGATTTACGCCATCCCAGTAATTTCGGTTAAAAGCGGTCTGATCTGATGCATAAGCCGAATCAAATCCTGAAGCCCTGGTCTGTAAAACCCCAAAGGCACTCATGGTTGGATAATAAAAACGTTTGTATAATTTAACCTGCTGATTGCTGTAGTCGATTCTGGTTTTATAGAGTTTCAGTAAAGGATGCAGGCTGTCTGTTGAAACATTATTTTTGATAAGTTCTTTTGGAATCTGAGTTACAAAAAGCGTATCCGCAACAAAATCCTGAGGCGAAACCCCCATTAAATCGACCAGTTTATTGTTTTGTTCCTTAACGAAATTTTTAGCGAGGTTCAGTGCCATTTTAGCTTTTGAAACTTCGGCTGTAGCCAAAGTCGAATCCACTCCTGCCAGTAATCCGTTTTTTACCCTGGCAGCTGCAGTCCTTTTAAAAACTTCAGCCCGGTTCAGGTTTTTTTGCTGCGAAATCAATAATCTTTGGCTTGCCAGTAAATTTAAATAAGCTGCTGAAATTTTGATTTCCAGTTGGAATTTCTCCTGGATCAGATCATTTTCTTTTGCCTGAACATCTATTTTGGACAGATTGATTTTTTCTTTTGCTTTTCCGAAAGTGAAAAAATCCCAGTTCATATTCACTAAATAAAGCGCACCAAATGCCGAATTCCAGTTTTGTTCCGGAAGCGGTAATCCTGACGAAGCTACGCCCAGACCTCCAAATCCGTAAAGCGGTCCGTTTTGTCCGTTTACAGTTCCGTAATCCTGCTGTGCCGATAAGTTTAAATTTGGTAAATAATCGCGTTTGGATTGTTTTAGCGTTTCCCGTGAAGCATTGGTGTAATTGTTTTTTGCTCTGACTGAACCGTAATTTTCAAGCCCGGTTTTTATAGCGTCCTTTAAAGACAAGGTTTGAGAATGACTGTTTAGGGCAAAAATCAGGAAAAATAATAAAGTAATTTTTTTGAAATACATAAACCCAAGTGTAAAATTATACCCCAAATTTATTTCTGAATTCAGAATAAAAACCTTTATAAATGATGTACTCCACTAATAAATGACGAATTGAATTGGTCATTTTTTGGAAAAAATAATTAAATATTTGTTCGTACTTTGTAAACTATTTAAATACAGAAGATGAATAAAAAGCTGAATAACATGATGGAAAACAAATGGTGGCAGGAAATTGCCGTCGTTCTTTTTTCATTCACGGTTTATACCCTAAAAAATGACTGGATGCTTTTTAGCTCTTTTAGTTCTATTTTGATGGGGATATTTTTCTACTGTATTTTATACATGCATGCCCAGTTTAACCGGTTTTTTATACTTCCCATTTTATTTAAAAACAAAAGGCCGGTAACTTATGTTTTTTTAACACTTTTAGGTGTTTTTATTTTTTCAATTGTTTTATATCAGATTACTTCTTTGAGCATGTTTGCGAATTGTCGTTTATATCAGAATTCGCATCAACGTAGTTATATCTATCAATTGGCTAGTGTTTTAGGCACTTTGGTTTGTATTTTGAGTCCGATCATTGTTTTTAAATTTTACAGGATCAATAAAAAACAGACAGATGAAACCCTGCTTTTCAACCAGATGCAGCTGAATTCATTAAAGGGACAATTGAATCCGCATTTCCTGTTTAATACTTTCAATACACTTTACGGAATTAGTCTTCAGTTTCCGGACAGAACGCCTGATTTGATCATGAAAGTATCGCAACTGATGCGCTATCAGCTCGAAAGCAATAACAAACAATGTGTTTCCCTTGAAGAGGAGCTGGAATTTATAAACAGTTATATCCAACTGGAAAAGGAACGTGTCGGGTATCGTTGCGACATTACCTACGATTGTAAAATTGACAACGAAAATGCCTATAAAGTATCGCCAATGCTGTTGATAGCCTTTATAGAAAATGCTTTTAAACACGGAACCTGTGCTATCGAAAAATGTTTTGTACGCATTATAATTACAGTCGAAAATGGTTTGCTTCATTTACACGTTGTGAATTCCATTCCGAAGAAAACCGATGTGGTTTCTACTAAAATTGGACTAAAAAATACGATTGAAAGACTGAATCTGATTTATGGAAAAGAATATAAATTAAATATTCAGGAGGATAAAAATACCTACATAGCCGACTTGAAAATACAACTGAAAAAGTTTGTGTAATGAAGGAAACCAAAAAATGCATTATTGTAGATGATGAGCCGGCAGCACATTATGTTTTGGCCAATTACATCAAACAGAATCCGCAGCTGGAACTTGTTTTTCAAGGTTATAATGGTGTTGAAGCGATGGATTATCTGCGCGAAAACAAAGTTGACCTTATGTTTTTGGATATCAATATGCCGGAAATTTCGGGAATGGAGCTGCTGAAAATTATTCCGGCCCATCCTAAAACGATTCTAACAACAGCCTACTCTGAATTTGCTTTGGAAAGTTATGATTATGGCGTGATTGATTATCTGTTAAAGCCTATTTACTTTCCAAGATTTTTAAAGGCCATTGATCGTTTCTTTGCTACAGAAAATATAAAAAGCAGAGAGGAGGAACTTGTCAATTCTGTTACTGTGAAAGTGGATGGCTATTTTATGGATATCGAATTAGACCAGTTTTTGTTTGCACAAAGTTTTGGTAATTACGTAAAAATCCACACTTTAAAAAGAACCTATTTAGCTTCAATTACAACCGCCGAATTAGAAAAATGCCTGCCTGAAAAAAGTTTTATGCGTATTCATAAATCCTATATCGTAGCATTGGATAAAATTGAAGAAAGTGAAAAAGATTTTGTCATCATTAAAAATGAAAAATTGCCCATCGGTATTACCTACAGAAGGGAATTAACGGATCGGTTAAAGAATAAATAGTTTAGAAATAAGTGCTTACTAATTCAGTTATTTCAAAAAAGAAGCCTGCTAAGATTCATTTCCTGCAGGCTTTTTGATTTATTAATTTTCAATTTATATTCTTTTGTTTTTCTTAAGATTGTAAAATTTAATCAAAAGTTTATTTTTATTTCATTTATAAGTAGTAAATTTATTACTGTTTTTTTCAGGATTATTAATTTTAATAATAGAAAAATGAGAAGAGTGTCTTTAATTTTCGCATTGTTTAGCTTCAGTTTTCTAGTGGCGCAGGAAGGAACAAATATGAAAAAAACAGTAATCCCTCCAGAACTGGTAAAAGCTGCTTTTGAAAAAGAATATCCTGGCAAAATTCCAGTCTGGTCTGAAGAATATGTGGGTGATGATAATGATGAAATTCGCTATGAAGCTAAATATAATGTAAACAATACCACAAAAGCACTTGCTATTTATGACAATTCAGGAAATATGAAAGCGTATGAGCTCCAGATTCCTTTGAGTAAACTTCCACCAAAAGCACAAACCTATCTGAAAAAAAATTATCCGGCAAAGACGATAAAAGAAATTACAGTAGTGGTGGATGATAAAAACAAAACGACTTATGAGGTGGGAATCGAAAAAGATTCAAAATTTTACGATCTCATTTTTGATAAAAATGGAGGGTTTGATGTCAGCATCGAAAAAAATTAAAACCAGTTTACTTACTAATTCAATATATTTTTAAACGACAAACCCGATACGTTTTATTATCGGGTTTTGTTTTGTATAAAATTAATAGTGAGGCTGATTATTATAAATACATGCCACCGGAAACTTCAATTCGCTGTGCGTTTACCCAGCGTGCATCTTCGGTACATAAAAAGGCAACAACCCCGCCAATATCATCCGGTAAACCAACTCTTCCCAAGGCTGTTACACCGGCTATAGTTTTGTTTAACTCCTCGTTGTCACGAACAGCACCACCACCAAAATCGGTTTCAATAGCCCCTGGTGCTACAACGTTTGCCCTGATTTGTCTTTCGCCTAATTCTTTTGCCTGATATTTTGTCAGGGTTTCAATAGCTCCTTTCATAGAAGCATACGCCGCATAACCAGGGAATGAAAATCTTGCCAGACCGCTTGATATATTTATAATTCCGCCACCATCGTTCATTATCGAAAGGGCTTTCTGGGTTAAAAAGAACGGTCCTTTAAAATGAATATTAGTAAGCTGATCAAATTCTGCTTCAGTTGTCCCCACAAAAGAATTATGAATTCCAATTCCTGCATTGTTTACTAAAAAGTCAAATTTATCGGTTTTGAAAGTATTTTTCAGAGTAAGAGAAATGTTCTCCAAAAAAGAGTCAAAAGTATTGGATTCAGCCACATTTAATTGAAGGGAAGCTGCTTTTTGACCTAAATTTTCAATTTCTTTTACCACTTCATCAGCTTCTTCTTTTTTGCTGTTGTACGTAATAATTACGTCAATTCCTTTTTTTGCAATCGCAATTGCCATATTTTTTCCTAAACCTCTGCTGCTGCCTGTTACTAAAGCGATTTTTGTATTTACTGCCATTTTATTTGTGTTTTAAATTGATGCGTCAAAGGTATAATCTGGCAAGCTTTAGAAAATTGTAAATATCAAATAGAAGTTTGCGAAATTCAAATCAGGAGATCAAAAATCAATGGCAATGTCAATATCAAAAATCAATATCAAAAGGTAACTTGAAAAAATCAACTTCAACTCCATAATCTAAATCAAATTCCAATTTCTCATTTTATGTCATCCCGAGCAACGAGGAATCTCTGTAAGTAATTCTGCAAAGATTAGAAAATTACGCTACAAAATTTATTGCGGAGATCCCTCGTCCCTCGGAATGAACTGTGTTTATAAGCAAATTTATTTTTAATTATTTTGTAAATAGTATTCATTTTTCGATGCTAAAGCAAAAGCTTGTTTGAGCAGTTTATTTGCTACAGCAATTAAAGCAACTTTTCTAGCTTTCCCTTTTTCGACTAATCTATCGTACAATTCCCTGCATGCATTATTACATTTTTTGGCAGACCATGAACAGATATATAGCATCGCCCTTATTCTGCTCATACCCATTTTACAGATCTTTGATCTTCCTTTTACACTTGTTCCAGATTCAAAAATGCGCGGACTTATCCCAATATAAGAGCTCAGCTGTCTAGCATTGTCAAATTTTGTAAATCCTCCGCTGATTACAATTAATAGAACAGCGGTTTTTCTGCCTATTCCAGGTATGCTCTGCATTTGTTTGAAAAGCCGGCTGTGGTGGCAGTTTATAATTGTCATCATTTTACTCTCAATACGGCTGATCTCAATTTCTAATCCAGCAATCATTTTATCCAGACTCTCATTCAATACAATTGATTCCATAGTATTTTGTTTAAAAGCCTCTTTCTGTCTCATAAATCCAGTTCTGGATTTATTCATCTGTTCCACATAAGCCTGCATCTGTTTTATTTCAAGGACATACTCTGCTTCAGGCTTCCATAGACCCGGATTTTCAGCCCTTCCATATTCTGCAATAATTACAGCATCTTTCTTATCTGTTTTAGTTCGAGACAGTCGCATCTGGCTAAAACGTCTTATAACCAAAGGGTTTACAACACTAAGAAATAGATTCTGATCAAATAAGTATTGCGCTAATTTTAGATAGTATGGTCCGCTGGCTTCCATTACACAAACATCCAAATCTTCATTAAGCAGTTTTTTAAAACTTGCAAAGCCTTCATTATCATTACTAAACTTGTAATGTGAATATTTATCTCTTTCATTTTTAATGGCAACATCAAAACTTAATTTTGATATATCGATACCAATGTAATTTTTGTTTTTTGTCATAACTTTGTTTTTAGGTAAAGTAAACGGAAGAAATCTGCTATTGGCTTATCAATCCTAAATACAGGCTCTTAGCCTAATGAACTGTCCAAGCTCAAAAGCAGAGAGGGAAGGAACTACCATTTCGAACAGTCTTTTTAAGACAAATGACAATACTCAGTTTTTATCTTTCCCTTTCTTCTGTTGAAAATTTTTCATTATAAATTTACTTAAAAACTAAATCTTCGATGTTTATGCAAACATAGGATGACAAACTGGATGGCAACTATATCAAAAATTAAAGACAGAAGTCAAATTTAAAACCTGAAACTTTAAACCTGAAACAAAACAAATCAGTTTCTAAAAGCTAAAGGCGTGAATGTTGTTTGTTTTTTAAAGAAATTGGAGAAATGTGCCAATTCTTCGAAACCTAACGAATAAGCAATTTCAGAAATATTCCAGTCTGTTTGTTTTAAAAGAATTTTAGCTTCTTTAGTCAAACGATTGCTAATGAGTTCAGTAGTGGTTTTTCCGGTATTTTCTTTTAGAACTTTGTTCAGATGATTGACGTGAACAGATAATCTTTCAGCAAAATCTTTAGCAGTTCTAAGTTCAAGACGCTGATGTGTGGATTCTATTGGGAATTGCCTTTCTAACAATTCAGCAAATAAAGAAGAAACCCTTGCTGCCGAATTGTGTTTGGAATAAAGTGCCGTAATAGGTTGTAATTTCTGCCCGAAGTGAATCAACTCAGCCACATAATTCCGAATCAAATCATATTTGTAGATGTAATCAGAGTTGATTTCTTTTTGTATTTTGTTGAAAATCAATTCCACTTCTAAAACTTCTTCATCAGAAAGCTGAAAAACAGGATACCCGTCTGAAGCGAAAATAGGAAGGTCGTCCAGATTGATTCCGTTTTTAGATAAAAAATCATTCGTAAACACACAAAACTGTCCGGACTGATCTGTTACCTGCGGAAGGTAGTTGTAAGGAATTTTTGGTGTTGCAAACAAGAGTCCCTGTTTCTCGATTTCAATTACTTTATCGGCATATTCAGCCGTGTTTTTTCCTTTGATCAGACTTATTTTGTAATAGGATCTGCGGTCGTAAGGCATGGCGCATTTTCCTTTAAGACGTTCAAAAAGTTCCCGGATATTAAAAATATTGAAATGACCAATTTCTTTCTGAATATCGTTTGGTAAAAGCGAGTTGGGTTCAACAGTTGAACCTTCAGTGATATCCTGATAAAATGAATCTAATGATTTCATGAGAGTGAGTTGTAAAATTCAAATATACGAAATTTTATTTCACGCATATTTTACAGATTTTAATTCTCATTTTTGTCGTAAACTTTTCAATTAAAACAAACTTCCCTGTACAAATTCGGGTTGTGCATTTCCGTTAAATGTAAAAGTATCAATTACAAAAAACTGTTTTTTAACGGAGTCTAGTTCTCGTAAAACAATTTCTTTACACAAAAATTCAATCTCAATAGTTGTAAAAATCTGGGATGCTATTTTGATATTTTCAGATGTAAGTTTTCTTCCAATCGAAATATGCGGGTCGTCACTTTTTTTCAGTTTTAAAGATTTCAAAGCTTCCTGAACCTTTTTCATCATTGGTTTTAGGTTATTTTTCGAAACTTCATTCGGGGCAATAAAAAAGGCACCGCTGTTTTCATAAGAAGAAAAATGATCCAGATAAACATGGAAAGGAGTAAAAGTATCGCAGGTTTTGAAAAGTTTTTGTTTAAAACTATCGATTTGTGAATCGTCAATGGTGAATTCGCAGATCGTAATATGTGCTACAGAATTACAGCTGTTATACCAGTTTATTTTGCTTTTTAAATAATCCTTCATTGTTTTGACAGAATCAATAACATCCTGTGAAGGATAAATCGCAACCGAATACTTTTTCTCCATTTTTAAAGCTCTCCTTTTTTAAACAACCGGTCATAAATTTCCGATTTCAACAATCCGCTTCCACCACCAAAATGCTCAATGATTTCAACTTCCGGATGTGCTTTTAAACAAAATGCTGCAAATTCTTTTTCGACATGATCCTCAATAGCAGAACTTAACAAAACAAAATCAACCTTATGCTGTAAAAAATAATCCTTGGCCAATTCTTCATCACTGAACCCAACGGCACTCCAATTTTCATTAGCATTTACCAGCCGAAGTAAAATTTCAAGTATAGGCTGATTTTTACCCAATATTAAAAAGTCATATTTTTTCATGATAAGATATTTATAGTACAAAAATAGTTTATATAAGTCAAAACCAACTTAATCCAGATTAAGAATAACATTCGATAGAGATAAAAAAATAATGTTTTGAGTTAATCGAATTCTTGTTAAAATTCGAAATTTGAGTAACAAACAAAATCAGTATTAACTAAAAAAATCAATATTATGTTACGTTGGACAGTCATTTTTATTATCCTGGCTATAGTAGCCGGAATATTTGGTTTCGGGGGTATAGCTGCCGGAGCTGCAAGTATAGCGAAAGTATTATTCTTTATATTTATCGTATTGTTCCTGTTGTCTCTGATTGGCGGCAGAAGAAAAATTTAGAACAGTATTTAAAACAATCTAAAAAAAACGACACATGTATTTCGGTAAATGTGTCGTTTTCAATTAAAATGAAAATAGAATCATGAGAACTAAAAGCGGTGCTTACCAGGATGTGTACATAAAGCGTGAAGATGAAATGGTAAGCTTGAAAAATGATGTGACGGATTTTTGCGAAAAATACATAAAACCTGTCCATCCAGAAAACTGGGACTGGTCGGTTCGTGATTTTGAAAATCCGGAAAATGACCCTACTATTGAAGAAGCAAGGGTAATTGGCCGACTTGTTTTTAAAGACCTTAGTGATGAAAAAGAAACTGACGTTGATCTTTCTACCATGAACAATGTCGAGTCGATAAAAGCATATTTAAATCCGGCAGGCAAATACGAAGCCTTTAATATGGAGGAGTTTGCTTTTGCTTTAAAAGTAGAATTGGAGCATGGTAAAATAAAGGATGTCAATGTAACCCATAATCATCCTTTTTTAACAGCTATGATTGCGCTTGCTCATATGACAGAAAGCCTGACGTATTATAAAAGATTAAAAGTAATGGAAGCCGAAGGTGAAATCTATGAAATCATGCGTAAGATAGAAAGTTCAGACGGTTTTGAAAAAGATAAATGGTACAAAGAGCTCATTAAAGCTGAAGAAGAACTTGCAGAAGCAAGAGCTGGTTTGGCGGAAAGACTTGAAAAAATGGATGATATTCCGCCTCTCGAAAAAATTGGGGATTAATTGCCATAAAAAAAACCGTTAGATTTTTTTTTGACACTGTCCTTAAAAGTGTGTAAGTTTAAAAATAACGGGGTTTGACTTTTTAATTAAAGTTGAACCCTTTTTTCAAATATAGTTAAGAACTGATTGAGTATTAATCCCCAATTATGGATTGGCATTGTCCATTTTTTGGTAGCTTCTCTTAAAGCCAAATATACAGATTTTAAAACAGCTTCATCTGTGGGGAATGATAATTTATTTTTGGTGCATTTTCTAACCTTTCCATTTAGATTTTCAATTAGATTAGTGGTATAAATTATTTTCCTAATTTCTATAGGGAAGTCAAAAAAGACTGTAAGTTCTTCCCAGTTTTCCTGCCAGGATTTAACGGCATAAGGATATTTTTGATTCCATTTAAAGGCAAAATCTTCAAGAGCAGCTTTAGCAGCTTCTTTAGTTGGAGCATCATAAATCTGCTTCATATCTTTAGAGAACTCCTTTTTATCTTTCCATACTACATAACGCGCTGAGTTACGTATTTGGTGTACTACACAGATTTGAGTCTGTGATTCAGGGAATACATTTTTAATAGTCTGAGTAAAGCCGTTTAGGTTATCTGTAGCTGTAATTAATATATCCTCAACACCTCTGGCTTTTAAATCTGTTAAAACCCCTAACCAAAAGCTGGCACTTTCATTCTTGCCTAACCACATGCCTAAAACTTCTTTTTTTCCTTCTCGATTCAGACCAACAGCAAGATAAATAGTTTTGTTAATAACCTTTGAGTTCTCTCGAACTTTAAAGACAATCCCATCCATCCAAATGATTAAATAAACAGGTTCTAACGGGCGATTTTGCCAAGCTGTTATATCATTGGAAACTGATTCGGTAATTCTGGAAATAGTGGAGGTTGATATGTCAAATTTATAGACTTCTCTTATTTGTTCTTCAATATCACTAACAGTCATTCCTTTGGCGTAAAGAGAGATAATTACATTCTCTAATCCATCAATCATGCTTTGACGTTTTGGAATAATCATGGGATTAAAAGAAGCTTCCCTGTCCCTGGGAACCTGAATGTCTGATTCTCCAAATGAAGTTTTTATTTTCTTATTGGAAAAACCATTACGAGAATTCGATGAAGCTGTCTTTTCGTGTTTCTCATATCCTAGATGAGAATCCAGCTCCCCCGATAGAATAGCTTCTATTCCTCGTTTTTGTAATTGAGCCAGAAAACCGTTTAGGTCTTCACCTGTTTTGAATTGTTTTAAAAATTCATCTGATAATAAATCTTCTTTTTTCATAAGACTGTGTAAAAGTTAAAGTTAAAAAAAATGATGGTGATTTAATAACCCCATCATTTTTTAACTTACACAGTTAGTGAGACACTACCTTTTTTTTACCGGTTTTTTTTATGCCATTTCTAAATTTTAGAATTTTCTCGGATCATTTGCAGGATAATTTTCTTCATTTTCTTCTTCCTGAACATCATCTTCCTGATATTCGTAATTATCCTCTTCTTCAATTTCTTCTTCATCCTGATCGATATCTTCCAGATCTTCTTCTGTTTCATTAAATGTGTTTTCGAATGCATCAGAAGGATTGTCAAACTCGTCATTAACCACTCTTTCATCGCCGTCAAGATCGATTTCTTCATCCATGTCATCTAAATTGTCGTCGCCTTCCAAATCTCTGTCGGAATGAAAATCATCATTTAAGTCGTCTAAATCGTCTTCATCATTTGTAATTCGTTCATCTGGATTTGGTTTATTCGGGTCGTGACCATTTCGAACTGTAAATCCCTGTTCGGCGATTTCTCTGTTAGTTTGTTTCTGTTCATTGTTCTGATACAGTTCCTCATTCATAAGGACATTTTTATCTGTATTATTTTGATCTATAGTGCTCATAATCGTAGTTTTATGGTGTGATTAAATTATTCAGCCTTATGATTATTCATTTCGTTGTTCAAACTGATCATAATCCAGGTTTTCGTCATTTTGTATACCTTCCTCTTCCTGTTGTGTTTTTTCAGGTTTGTAATAATTATCATCTTCCTGATGTTTTTTTACATATTCTTCTTCACTGATGCTTCCGTCGTTTGGAATATTCTCATTTCTAAGTATGTTTTCCTTTTTCAGCAGTTTATCAATCGCTTTTTCGATTAGCAAAGCAGCTTCAGGATCTAAAAAGCCTCCTTGAAATTTTTGTTGAAAGTACAATTGCGCGTTTTCGTAATCGTTGTATTTGTTAGTATGATATGTGATATGCGTTTTCATGATATTTGTTTTTAATAAATTGATATTACAAATTTATCTATCATTTCAAAGGAAAACCTTACACGATTTGCTCGTCTCGTTTCATAATATACAGGTGTTCATCTTGAAACTTTGAATCTAAATGATATAAGTATGTGCTTTGTTTAACAGTCTAATTTTGAAATCATTAAAAGTAATAATAGATAAAATATTAGAATTATGAAAACTGATAATAAGCAACAAAAAGAAAATGTAGAAAAAGCAAAAAGAAGCGATACGACAAAAGCAAAGTCAAATGCTGCATCGGGATTGACAGAATTGTTTGAAGATAGTCTGAAAGATATTTACTGGGCAGAAAAAGCCCTGGCCAAAGCGCTTCCAACAATGGCAAAAAATGCTACTTCAGCTGATTTGATCGAAGCATTAAATTCTCATCTCACCGAAACAGAAGAACATATTATCCGTCTGGAACAAGTTTTTGAGCTAATAGGCAAAAAAGCGGCTGCCAAAAAATGTGATGCTATGGAGGGATTAATTGAAGAGGGCAAAGGAATTATAGAAGAAACAGAAGTGGGGGTTGTACGCGATGCAGGAATAATTGCAGCGAGTCAAAAGATTGAACATTACGAAATTGCCACTTACGGAACACTAAGACAATTTGCCGAGACATTAGGGTTTGAAGAAGCAGCAGCCCTATTAGAGCAAACGCTTGATGAAGAAAAAGAAGCAGACAAAAAACTCACTGAGGTTGCTGTTAATACAATAAATGTTGAAGCAGCAGAATTGGAGTAATTTCAAAATTATTAAAAAAAGTGCAGTCCTGCTGCGCTTTTTTTAGTTTAAATTAAATGAATTATGCCGGAAGGTCCATCTATAGTGATATTAAAAGAAGCAGTACAGCAATTTTCGGGGCAAAAGATTATCGATGTTTCCGGGAATAGCAGTATTGATATTTTGAGGTTAAAAAAGAAAACGATACGTGAGTTTAAAACCTGGGGCAAACATTTTTTAATTTGCTTTGATGACTTTACTGTCAAAATACATATGCTGATGTTTGGTACTTACCGGATCAACGAAAGAAAAGAAACGGTACCAAGATTAAGACTGGTTTTTGCCGATGGGGAAATCAATTTTTACACCTGTTCTATTAAAATCTTAGAAGGGGATGTCAATCTTCATTATGATTGGGAAGAAGATGTTATGAATGAAAACTGGAACCCCGAAAAAGCAAAAAAAAGTCTGGATAAGATTCCTAAACAGATGATTTGTGATGCTTTGCTGGAACAAAATATATTTTCAGGGGTAGGAAACATCATCAAAAATGAGGTCTTGTACCGATGTAAAATCCACCCGGAATCCCGGGTTGGTAAAATTCCGAAAAAGGATATCGAAAACCTTATCGTTGAGAGCGTTGTTTACAGTTTCCAGTTTCTCGATTGGAAGAAAAATTATGAACTAAAAAAACACTGGCTTGCCCACACAAAAAAGACTTGTGTACGCTGCGAACTACCTATTATAAAGAAATATACAGGCACTAAAAAGAGAAGAAGTTTCTTTTGTACTAATTGTCAAAAATTACATCAATGAAAGATGAAGTTTTAATAGGTTGTTCCAGTTTTAATAACCGCTTTTGGAAAGGTATTTTTTACCATGAAAATCTTCCGGTATCTAAATGGTTTGAATACTATTGTGAACATTTTGATACATATGAATTTAATGGCAGTTTTTATAAATTCCCAACAATAAAGATTTTCGAAAATTGGTATAAAAAAGCGCCCGATAAGTTTATATTTTCTGTTAAAGCTCCCAAAGAAATTACACATATTAAAAAATTTGAAAATTGTAAAAACCTTATTGAAGATTTTTATACTGTTTCAAAAAATGGGTTAAAAGAAAAATTAGGCTGTATTTTGTTTCAGTTTCCACCCGGATATCACTACAGCACGGAAAGGCTTAACAATATAATTGCCAATTTAGATTCGGAGTTTAAAAATGTTATTGAATTTAGGCATGAAAGCTGGTGGAATGATGATGTCTGGGCAACCTTTCTTGAAAATAACATTACGTTTTGCAGTGTTAGTTACCCAGGTCTTCCGCAGACTGTTTTCACTGAATTTCCTTTAATTTATATTAGATTTCATGGTAATACTGAGCTTTTTTATTCGGGTTATTCTACTGCCGAATTACATCAGGTTAAAAATAAGCTGAAATACAAAAGTGCCTTTGTTTACTTTAATAATACGGCAAGTATTGAGGGAATATTGAATGCTTTGGAATTCAAAAAAATATAAAAAAAGCGGCAGTTGAATTCAATGCCGCTTTTAAAATTTTATAATTCAAGATTGCCTTCAATTCCGTCATCCATAGTTTTTCCGGTAACAAAAGCAACTGTCATTTTAGCAATTGCGACCATTTTACCGTGTTTATTGTTCCAGTAATAACCGTCTTCAGGAACAAATTTTATGATACTAAGATTAGGATCGTCTTCACCACCGGTCATCCAGACTTTAATAATTGGATTCCATAATTCTTTAATTCTTTTTCTGTCGTAAGAAACAGAAGCGTTGCCGTGAAGGAAAAGAAATTTATCGTGCGGTTGGGAAAATACTAATTCAACTTTTGAATTTTTGTTAATTTCAGCATTCTTGTTACTGTTTTTATCTGATAAGAAAAAAATATTTCCATCTTCATCAATTTCCTGAAATGACATTGGTCGTGATTGTAATTTTCCGTCTTTGTAGGTACACAGCATACAAGTTTTAATGTCCTCAGCTAAATCTTTTATTTTTTCAGCTGCAGAAGTATTTTTAAGGTCTTTTTGATCTCCCATGACTTTATTTTTAATGTTGATTTTAAATATATGTTAAAATAAAGATCAGAATTTTCTCTTTTTTAATAGTTATATAATTCATTTTTAGGATTATGATATTTCTATTTTTAATTTTTTAGAAATTAAGAATTTATTGATAATTCTATTTATTTCTCTATCTTTGAAGTCGAATTTTTTTCAAGGATACTTATGAATGATATGATTATATTCTACACGGATGATGACGAGGATGATTTAAGTATTTTTGCAGACGCTGTGGAGTCATTACAAAAAAAAATAATATTACAAACTTATACAGGAGGCGAAAAATTGCTAAATGCAATTTATAATCCGCCGCCAGTTCCAAGTATTGTTTTTTTAGATTTGAACATGCCAGGAAAAAACGGCTTTGATGTTTTGGCCGAACTGCGTAACAGCGATTTTAAAATAAATATCCCTATTATTATTTTTTCTACTTCAAATGAGCCCGGAATCATTGAAAAATGCCGTGTTCTTGGAGCCAATTTATTTATAACCAAGCCTGTACTGATGAAAGATATTGTGAAATCAATTAATCATGCATTGGAAATAGACTGGAAAAATTTTGTTCCGACAATAAGTAATTTTGTTTATAAATCATAAAGTCTTTTATAACTCTGGTAAATAAATATCGAAAGTAGCTCCTTTGTCTTTTTCGCCAGTAGCAGTGATGATTCCTTTATGGTTTTCTACAATTTTTTTTACTATTGCCAATCCAATTCCGGTTCCGGCAAATTCACTTTCAGTATTTAGACGTTGAAAAACTTCGAAAATGCGGTTTTTGTATTCCGGCTCGAAACCAATTCCATTGTCAGATATCTGAAGGTGGTAATACATTTTATCAGGAAAATCGACCTGCATCTTTATTTTACTTCCCATAATTCTGTCTGCATTAATTTCTATAATAGGAGCAATCCCATTTCTGGAAAATTTAAGCGCATTTCCAATCAGATTGTGTAATAATTGTCTGAATTGAAATGTAATAATGGTAGCTTCACCTAAAGGATGAAAATTGACAATAGCTTTTTTTTCCTCAATACGCTCATAAAAATCGCTATGCACTTCTTCGGCAATTTCATCTAAATTAGCTTTTACAAATATCCTCTCAGCTGAATTAGTTCTGGAATACATGAGCAAATCCTGAATTAAAGTCTGCATTCTTTTCGCAGAAACTTCAATCCTGCCTAAATATGTTTTGGCTTTTGCCGAAATGTTTTGTTCGTCAAGGTCAGACAAGCGGCTGGCAAAAGTCTGAATTTTTCGAAGCGGTTCCTGCAAATCATGACTTGAGATATAAGCAAATGACTGCAGTTCGATATTCATATTAATAAGATCCCTGTTTTTAAGCTCTAATTGTGCAGTACGTTCAGAAACTTCTCTTTCAAGTTTGTCCGTAAAGTTTTTCTGATCCTGAATGTCTGTGCTGGTGCCTACCCACATTTGTATATTTCCATATTCGTCTTTCTGAGCTATTGCCCGGCTTAACTGCCATCTGTATTCACCGTCATAACGCCTGAAACGGTGTTCTAACAAAAAATCGTTACCGGTTTTTACAGCCTCCATCCAGCTATTGATATTTTCTTTCTGGTCATCAGGATGTACAATTTGAATCCATCCCTGTTCTTTTAAATCATCTATAAATAACCCCGTGTATTTATAAACAGATTTATTAAAGTAATTCACGTTGCCCGATGGGTCGCTGGTCCATATGTGTTGAGGCATGGAATCTGCAAGAAGTCTGAATTTTTCCTCACTTTTCATTAAGGTTTGATGGCTGTTTTTTTCATCGGTAATATCTAAAACAGTTCCGAGCATTTTAGTAATATTTTTATTTTCATCAAAAAAGAGTTTACCGTGAACTCTGATCCAGCACACTTCAGCGTCTGGTTTGATGATCCTGCACTCATATTTATAAATACCTGTCTGAAGTGCAAGTCCGAATGCTTTTTTCAAAACAGCGAGATCGTCTTTATGTATCTGTCTTTTAATTTTTTGGCGTGTTATTACGCTGCCTTTTTCCTGTCCGAAAATTTGAGGTAAATTTTCAGAATAAATAATGTTGTCTGTTAAAAAATCTAAATCCCAGGTAGCAATTTCGGCAATTTCAATAGCCAGTCTTGTTCTTTGCTCAGCGACTTCTACTTTTTTGCGGGCTTCCACTTTATTTGTCACATCATAAACAGTAATCATTATGCCGTTTACCGTCCCATTTTTTTCAAAAAGAGGAGTATATTGATAATCGAGATAAAATTTTTCCAGTTTTTCTTTCTGTTGAATGTAAGCTATTGATTCATTTTCACGAATTGTTATTCCTTTAGAAAGGACATCATTTAAGAGTTCGGGATATTTTTGATCCAATAGTTCAGGGAATACCTCCAGAATAGGTTTCCCAATGGTTTCATCTGTCTTTCTTTGCCAGATTTTTTCCATCATTGCATCATTAGCTATTTCAATGACATGGTTTTTTCCCCTGAAGATCGTCATGGCTAGCGGTGATTCCATTACAAATTTCCGGAATGCTTTTTCACTTTCTGCCAAAAGATGACGTGATTTTACAGCTTCTGTTACTTCATAGCAAACAGTAATAACACCGGTAATCTCATCATTTTCTTCCCTTAAAGGATAGAAAACCAAATTAAAATAACCTAATTCTTCCTTGCCATGACGGTTTAAAGTTACCGCAAGTTCATCCGTATAATAAGGTGTTCCATCGTTATAAACTTTTGAAAGTAAAGGATAAACTGTTTTTCTTGCTTCCGGGACTGCTTCAAAAAGCGGCTTTTCCAGAATTTCATCCTTGCTTTTATCGATAATCTTAAGGTAGGTGTCGTTTGCTGTTTCTACTACTAAATCGCTTCCTTTTAAAATTGCGATTCCAACAGGAACCTGTTTTATAGTATTCCTGAATTTTTTTTCACTTTCTTCTACTTTATTTCGGGCACAAACCTGTGTAGTAACATCATTTGCAATAGCTACAATTCCTGAGATAGTTCCGTCAGGCTCTTTTAAAGGTTCATAAACAACATTTATAAAAGTGTTTTCAATCTTACCATTTCTTGTTAACCGTACCGGGAGTTCATAATCCCTGAAAGTTTCACCATTTGTATATACGTTGTCCAAAATAGCTTCTAGTCCCTGACCTGCAGCTTCCGGAAGTGCCTCAAAAATAGGTCTGTTTATAACTTCATGTTCCTTTCTTTCCCAAATTTCCAGCATACGTTCATTGGCTATTTCAACAACATATTCCTTGCCTCTAAAAATACACATTGCATTTGGTGTCTGAAGAATGTTATTAAGATAACGTTTGTTGCTTTCTTCTAATTTTTTGACCAGGTTGACCTTGTCTGTTGTTTCATTGCAAATAACTAAAACACCTGTCGGTTTACCTACTTCGTCGTTAACCGGGCTGTAACTGAAAGTCCAGTATACATCTTCCATTTTTCCGTTTCTGTAAATGGGCAGCAATTGATCTTCATGCCAGGTTGCTTCTCCATTTATGAGCACATTGTCAATAAGAGGTTTTATGAAATCCCAGATTTCAGGCCAGAAATCAGCTCCTTTCTCACCTAAAATAAAAGGATGTTTTCCCTCGTTTCCGAGGCTTGGGCGATATGCATCATTATAAAAACAAATATGTTCAGGTCCCCAGAATAAAAACATAGGGAATTTCGAATTTAAAAGTATGCCAAGTGTTGTTTTTAGACTTTGTGGCCATGTCTCAACAGGACCAACTAAACTTTTACTCCAGTCTTTAGCCCTTGTTAATTCTCCCATTTCCCCGCCTTTTGCCAGGAAATCCTGATTTATGTGAATCATTTTTAATTGAATATTATAAAAAAAAGAGATGATGCTTAGAATCAATAAATGTAGTGATTTATAAATAAATTCTTAGGCCATAAAGTTCTTAAAATTGTACTTTTTGCATTTTTAACAGATCATCTGAATGAGATAAAAAAAAAATTTTTTGAGTTAAAACGTCGGTTTTAAAAGGATGAACTTTGCTAAGTAAGGTTTGGGAAACTTTAAAATAAATCAAATAATTCAAATTGCCATGAAGAACGAACTTTCAAAACACGAATTAGAATATCTTGATGAATATCAAAAAAAAGGATATTGCTGTAATTTTTTATTTCAGGACGGAACCCTTTTAGAAACCGAATCGAAATATTCTTATCAGCCTGAAGAAATTTTTATTGTTGCCCATCACCGATATGAGGGAATGAGCAATCCTGAAGATATGTCGATTTTATATGTTATAGAAACAGGAGATGAAAAAAAAGGAACTTATTTATTAGGATATGGACCTGCTGGAGATTTAGAAGCGGCTGAATTTTTTAAAGACATACCAGAAAAAAATTATTCGGCTAATGCTGATATACAAAAGCTCACTTAAAAGTAATTTTAGATTTATAGATAAATAGGTTAAGGATTTTTTTATTTTGCTGAAAAAACAGCTGTTTTGGACATTGTGTCTGGATCAGCTGTTTTTGTTTTTGCACGAATTTACATAAAGTATTAATTATGAAAGTTGTACGAAAAATTATATAACACTAAATGTTTGTAGTTGGACGAAATTTGAATTGTTCAAAAGAAGATGATTATGTAATAGTTAAAAATTTGAACACTTAATTATTTGAACTTTTAATTATTATCAAATGAAAAAACTTTACTTAAATACAGGCGGGATTAATACCATTTTTAACGATCTTAAAGATAGTCTTAATGGAACTTTGACTTTAGAAAACAATCAATACAACTTAAAAGTTAAGTCCAAAAATGCAAACGGAACTATAAGCGGTATTACGCTTAATAAACAAATTTCATACATTCAGTTTGATATTGTTTTTAATGAAGATATTGAATTGAGTATGGAGTCATTTGCTAATTCACCAATTCTGTTTACGTATTGTTTTGAAGGCAATGTCACACATAGCTTCGGGATTAACGGCGAAAGAAAAATAATAAAACCGAATCAAACAGGTATCATACGAAATACTTCCAATATTAATAGTGTTTTGTATTTTGAAGGGTATAAACATATAAAGTTTGCCATGATTTGTAATAATACCTATCATGCAGCAGTATCTGAAAACAGCAAATTGTTTTTAGATTTAAAAAACAGATTTGTAAGCAAGTCAGGGAGTTATATCTATGTGGGGCAGCAAAATTCAAAAGTTACTGAAAAAATTAAAGAGTTCAATGCTCTTCCTCAAAAAGGAATCGTTAAGAACCTCTTGAAATATCGAATTTTAGAAAATATCCTGCAAATTGAACTTGACCAGCATACTTATGGATATAGAAAAAATATACAGCCAATTTTATCATTGGCAAACAGACAAATAGTAGAGCTAAAAAGGGTTTCGAACTTTAATGTTCTTGAAATATTCTCAGGAGCCGGTTTATCAGGACGAAATTATTTTCCAAGATTATTAAAAGAAAAATATCATTTGCCCTTTAATAAATCATACAATCAAAAACTAGTTAGCTAATAAGCCTTATATATTGAAAAAAAACAGCTTTTACCAAAGCTGTTTTTTTTATTACAGAGTTTACGATTATTGTTCTTTTTCGTAGTAAATTAGAAAATAAACCATAATTAAATTTAAAAATAAAGAAACGCTATTCGTAACGATTATAGGTAAATCTTTTTTCAAAATCCCGTAAACAACCCATATAGCGATTCCAAATGTCAGGACGCCAAAGGTAAGCAGTGAAATTTGTTTTACCTTTTTTGTTTTCCAGACTTTTATAATTTGCGGAATTACCGAAATGGTTACGCAAATACCCGCAAAAAGACCAATCACATCAATATAATTCATAATTTTGATTTTTTAGTTAGCCTCCTACAAGTTCACCGCCGTTAATGTGAATAAATTGGCCGGTTATATAACTACTATCCTCAGAAGCTAAAAAAACATAAGCCGGACCAACTTCAGAAGGCTGACCTGCACGCTCCATTGGATTGTCTTTTCCAAAATCAGAAACCTTATCGAATGTTGCAACAATCAACGGTGTCCAGATAGGTCCGGGAGCCACTCCGTTAACCCTGATTTGTCTTTTTGCCAGCATAGTTGATAATGATCTGGTAAAAGTTAGAATGGCACCTTTTGTACTCGAATAATCCAAAAGATGTTCGCTTCCTCTGTAAGCCGTAACCGAACTTGTATTTATAATGCTGTCACCTTTATCTAAAAAAGGTAAAGCGGCTTTAGTTATATAAAAATAGGGGTAAATGTTGGTCTCGAATGTTTTTTGAAGTTGTGCTGCAGTAATCTTTTCAAGTTCATTCTGAGGAAACTGAACTGCTGCGTTGTTTACAATTATGTTTATTTTACTAAAAGTTTTTACACAGCTTTTTATGGCGCTTTTACAGAATTTTTCATCTTTCAGATCACCGCTTATTAACAGGCATTGCTGGCCTTCTTTCTCAATAAGCTCTTTTGTTTTTTGAGCATCTTTGTCTTCATTCAGGTAAACAATTGCAATATTTGCGCCCTCCCTGGCAAAATGTACAGCAACACTTCGTCCGATTCCGCTGTCACCTCCTGTTATAAAGGCTACTTTTCCCAAAAGTTTTCCGCTTCCGTTATAATTTTCTTTAATAATTTCTGGTTCAGGGTTCATTAAATATTCGTTGCCGGGCAAATCTTGTTTTTGTTCAGGAAATGTTTTTATCTTTTTCATAACTCATTGTTTTTTACATACTATCTACTAAAATAGCCCTAAACCCCAGTAAGTATTGACTTAAAAGAATTTTAGATTGTCGCAAAAGGTGTTTTGATTTATAAATAATATCAATATGGGAATTATGTAATTAATATCTTTTTAAATAAAAAAAGTGTTAATTTTTTTTTAGATATATTTGAGGTTTTATAAAATTTAACTTAGAAGTAAATTTTCAAAATTTACAGTAACTATAACACTTTAGCTTACAAATAGATGGTATTAATTGTAGACGATATAAAGGCAAATATACTTGCCCTAAAAAAAACTTTAGAGCTGCATAATATCGATGTAGACACCGCAGAATCAGGTGAAGAGGCGTTAAAGAAAATTTTACAGATAAATTATTCCCTCATCATAATGGATGTTCAGATGCCTGGACTGGATGGTTTTGAGGTAGTGAAAATCCTTTCCGGAAACAAAAAAACAAAAGATATTCCTGTTATTTTTCTTTCAGCACTTAATATAGAAAAAAAATATATTTTTAAAGGTTATGAAACCGGTGCAGTAGAATATATTACGAAGCCGGTTGACTCTGATTTGCTGATTTTAAAAGTAAAAACATTCCTTAAGATTTACGAACAGCAGAATCAGTTAAAAGAGATGAAAGAGCTTCTGTCTAAAGAAATCAAAATTAGAAAAGAAGCTCAGGATAACCTGGAAATAAAAATTACAGAAAGAACCAAAGAATTAATAATAAAGAATGAAGAACTGGAACTTAAAAATCATGAACTTCAGCAGTTTGCATGGGTAGTTTCACATGATTTGAATGAGCCAATCCGAAAGATTCAGATTTTTATTAAAATCATTAAAGATTTATATCTTGCCAAAGATGATAAAGCGGTTGATTATGTAAACCGAACTATTAAATCAGCTGAAAGAATGCAGACTTTAATTACTGATTTACTCGCTTATTCAAGATTATCTGCAAAAGTACAGCCTGAAAAAACAGATTTGAATGAAGTTTTGCAAGAAGTGCTTTCTGATTTTGATTATCTGATCGAGCGTAAAAATGCTACAATAAAAACTAATGTACTTCCCACAATTGATAGTATTCCGAGCCAGCTGAGGCAGGTTTTTCAAAATTTGATCGGAAATGCCCTTAAGTTTTCTAATAATAGCGAAAATCCAGTAATCGAAATCACTTCAGAATTGATTGAAACTAAAGATTTCGATGCAAGCCCTTCTCCAAACGGAAACTATTGCCGTATCACTGTAAAAGATAACGGAATTGGTTTTGATGAAATTTACCTGGACAGGATTTTTATCATTTTTCAGAGTCTGAATGATCGTCAAAGTTATGAAGGAACAGGTATTGGGCTCGCTATAGCCAAGAAAATAATCGAAAAACATAACGGATTAATTACTGCCAAAAGCCAAATTGGCAAAGGGGCAAGCTTTATTATAGTTTTACCTTTAGAATATCAGGAAATAAAATAATTAATATAAAATAGCATTAGATTGAATCGCCATAAGAAGACATACTAACGATTTTATGCGAATTGCATTACAGGAAAAAGAGAAATATAACCAGCATATGAAACAAAACAACTTTAAAAGAAATTTATTAATCAGTTCATTAGTTTCTTTAATTATATTAATGATAAGCTCTACAGCTTCATTTTTAAGTATAAGAAGCCTTTTAAACAGCAACTACTGGGTAAACCACACTCAGGAAGTGATTTATAATCTTAACGAAGGAATATCAATACTTACCGATGCCCAGACGAGTATGCGGGGTTATTTAATAACCGGAAATGAACAGTTTCTGGACCATTACAATGATGCCGAAAAAAGATCGGATAAGATTTTTGGCATAATGGACGAACTTACACAAGATAATCCTTCCCAGCAAAGAAACCTAAAAGAAGTAAAGGAACGTACGAATGTTTTTTACAAATACCTTCACAACCTGGTAGTAAAAAAACGATTGGGCGGGCAAACTGCTACTTTTGATCTGAACGAAGGAAAAAAAATGATGGATGAACTTCGTGCATACTACAAAGGCATTGAAAATACTGAACAGGTACTTTTAAAGCAACGAAATGCTAATTCTCAGCGATATGGTAATTATAGTTTTATTTTAATTATTGCAGCTTTCATAATCGCTTTTATTATAACAATAATGTTCTTACTGCGTATTTTAAAAGATTATAATGAACGTTCTTTTCTTCAGGAAGAGTTAGAAAAAAAGGACAGGGAAACTGCCGAAAGAATTCACGCAATAAGTACAGTTGCATCTAATATTTCACAGGGAAATTACGATATAAGGGTCGATGATACAAAGTCTGATGCATTAGGCAGCGTTGGAGAGTCTTTAAACAGTATGGGGATTTCCTTAAAATCATCTTTTGATTTATTGTCTCAAAAAGAATGGCTGCAGACCGGTATTGCCCAGCTAAATAATGTGATGATTGGAGATAAGGAACTCGAAACACTATCGAAAGACGTTATTGAATTTTTGTGTCAATATACGAAAAGCAGTGCTGGCGTTATTTATTCAACAGAAGGGGATGAATTGTATGCAATTTCGGGCTACAGTTATCTTCCCAACAAAAGCAGGGAACACATCAAAAAGGGAGAGGGATTGATTGGGCAATGCGTGGCTTCAAGAAAAATACTGGAATTAAAATCATTTTCTGAAAATGATGTTCAGATTACCTATGCCCTTGGTGAAATAAAACCTAAACATATTGTTGCTGTCCCTTTAATTGATACCAAAATTGAAGGTGCTTTTGAATTAGCAAATGTAAAAGAGTTTACTGCAATTGATTTAGAATTTCTACAGACTGTTTCCAATAATATAGCGATTGCCATAAAATCAACCCAAAACAGAAAACGTGTTTTGGAACTTCTTGAGGAAACCCAGGCACAATCAGAAGAGTTAAGAATTCAGCATAGTGAACTCGAAGCTATGAACGCCGAATTGGAAACCCAGACTGAAAAGCTACAGGCTTCAGAAGAAGAATTAAGGGTGCAGCAGGAAGAGCTGGAACAAACCAATGAAGAGTTATCAGAACGAAGTGTGTTATTAGAAGAAAGAAATACTGAAATTCAGAAAAAATCTGAAGCACTGGAACTTACTACCCGCTACAAGTCGGAGTTTTTGGCCAATATGTCACATGAGTTAAGGACTCCTTTGAATTCTATTTTGCTCTTAAGTCGTTTATTATCTGAGAATAATAACAAAAGCATGAATTCTGAAGAAATTGAGTTTGCTAAAGTGATCCAGAGTTCAGGCAATAGTTTGCTAGGCTTAATTGATGAAATACTGGATTTATCTAAAATTGAAGCCGGTAAAATGGAGCTGGAGTTTTTAGATGTTTCGACCAAAGAAATAACAGACAATCTGTCAAGTTTATTTTCGGTAGTAGCAAAAGAAAAAAAGATAGACTTTGAAATCATCGCCAAAGATGCGCCTGTAGTTATAAAAACCGACAAAATGCGTTTGGAGCAAATCCTTAAAAATCTAATTTCAAATGCGATTAAATTTACAGAAAAAGGATCTGTAAGCTTAGAAATTAAGTTGAATGACGACGATGATAAAATAATCTGTTTTATTGTAAAAGATACCGGAATCGGAATTCCATTGGATAAGCAGCCATTGATTTTTGAAGCTTTCCAACAGGCAGACGGATCTACGAAAAGAAAATATGGCGGAACCGGTTTAGGCCTTTCAATAAGCAGGGAACTGGCCAAATTGCTTAAAGGAGAAATTATCTTGCATAGTAAAGTAAACGAGGGAAGTACTTTTACCTTATGCCTTCCTGTTTTTGGTTCTGAAATGAAAAAGGTAACAGTCGAAAAAACAACTGCAATAGAAATTGAGCCAAATGAAATTCCTGATGCGGAAAATCAAAAATACAATTATATCAGTACTGTTATCCCGGATGAAATTGAAGATGACCGAAATTCTATTTCACAAGATGATAAAGTTATTTTAATTGTTGAAGACGATATTAATTTTGCAAAATCATTATTGAGCTTCACCAGGGAAAAAGGATATAAAGGAATCGTTGCTGTACGAGGGGATTATGCATTAAATTTTGCGTTAATATACAAACCAATTGGTGTTTTACTTGATATAGAGTTGCCTGTAAAAAGCGGATGGGAGATTTTAGAAGAGCTTAAAAATAACTCGCAGACCAAACATATTCCGGTTCATATTATGTCATCGCATAAGCTGAAGCAGGAGAGCTTACTAAAAGGAGCGGTTGATTTTCTGGACAAACCTGTCGCGTTTGAAAAAATTCCGGAAGTTTTCATGCGAATAGAGCATATTATCAGTAAAGAAGCGCAAAAAGTACTGATTATTGAGGATAACCCTAAACATGCCAAAGCTTTGGCTTACTTTTTAGGAAGTAATAATATCAATTCTGAAATTAAAAGTGAAGTTTCTGAAGGATTAAAAGCACTCAATAAAAGTGAAATAGACTGCGTAATTTTAGATATGGGAATTCCTGATAAACAGGCTTATGAAATTCTGGATGGCGTTAAGAAAAGTCCGGGCTTGGAAAATCTTCCTGTAATTGTATTTACCGGAAAAAGCTTGTCCCTTAAAGAAGAAGTAAAAATTAAAAAATATGCCGATTCTATAATCGTAAAAACGGCGCATTCATATCAGAGAATGCTGGACGAGGTATCTCTGTTCCTGCATTTGGTTGAAGAAAATAAAGGTTCGGAAGGCAAAAAGCAAAGCCATAAGAAACTGAATTTACTTAATAATATTTTATTTGATAAAACGGTTTTAATTGTAGATGATGATGTTCGTAATATTTATTCGCTGACAAAAGCGCTTGAAGTCTTTAAAATGAATGTAATAACTGCATTTGATGGTAAGGAAGCTATTAAAATGCTTGAAGACAATCCAAATACAGACATCGTTTTACTGGACATGATGATGCCAAATATGGATGGGTATGAAACAGCAGAAAAAATACGAAGCAATCCAAAGCATTTAACTTTGCCATTAATTGCCGTTACAGCAAAAGCTATGACTGGAGACCGGGAAAAATGTATCAGGGCAGGAGCTTCAGATTATATCACGAAGCCAGTAGATATTGACCAGCTGCTTTCATTGCTGCGAGTATGGCTGTATGATAAAGTTTAATTAAAAAGTAAAAATATGCATAAAAAAAGGGTTTTGATTGTGGATGATGATTCCAGAAATATTTTTGCTTTAGAAAATACGCTCCGTGCCAAATCATTTGAGTGTTTATCATGCCTGAGCGCTGAAGAAGCTTTAAAAATATTAAATTCGGATGAAAATATAGATGCTGTTTTAATTGATATGATGATGCCTGAAATGGATGGCTATGACGCCATTCCTTTGATAAAGAATATACCTTCGCACGAATCAACTTTTGTTGTAGCTGTGACGGCTCAGGCTATGAATGGAGATAAAGAAAAATGTTTGGAGGCTGGTGCAGATGATTATATTTCTAAACCGGTCGATGTGGATAAATTGCTTTTGATGTTAAGCAGAATTTAAAATTTTATGATAGAAGATATCGAATTAGAAACCTTTATAAATGAAGTGTATGAATATTATGGTTTTGATTTTGGTAGTTATTCAAGAGCTTCTTTAAAAAGACGTGTAAACAGGATATATCAACTGGATGGATTTATTCATTTTGGTGAATTTTTATCTAAGGTCAGATACAATCCTGACTATTTCAAGCATGTTATTGATGAAATTACAGTAAATGTTACCGAAATGTTTCGGGATCCTGCTTTTTATACTGTAATCCGTAATCAGGTTCTGCCTTTATTAGGTACAAAACCTTTTATTCGTTTATGGCATGCAGGATGTTCTACAGGTGAAGAAGTGTATTCTATGGCCATTTTATTAAAGGAAGCAGGATTACTGCATAAATCCCTAATTTATGCTACAGATATAAATGCAAAGGTCCTTGATTCAGCCAAAAAAGGAATCTTTCCATTGAGAATGATGAAGGAGTATTCAGAGAATTATCGCGATTCAGGAGGAAAAGAAGATTTTTCGAGTTATTATACTGCCAATTATGGTATTGCAAAATTTAATGAAGAACTATCCCAAAAAATGGTTTTTTCACAGCATAATTTAGTTTCTGATACTTCATTTAATGAATTTGATATAATTTTTTGCCGCAATGTCCTGATTTATTTTGATAATGATTTACAAAAAAGGGCAATTAGCTTATTTGATGATAGTCTGGCGATTTTGGGATTTTTAGCTTTGGGTACAAAAGAAACCATAAAGTATTCCATATCTCCGGGCAAGTATAAACAATTAGATAAGGAAAAAATATGGAGAAAAATCAAGTAAATCCAGATTTTAAAGTTGTAATTATAGGAGGCTCAGCCGGAAGTTTAAATGCGCTAATGCAAATCTTACCGCAGTTGTCTGTTATAAAATCTTTTGCTATTGTAATTGTTGTGCATCGGAAAAGTACAGATGAGCAAACTTTTGAAGAACTGATTGAAATAAAATCACCTGTTAAAGTAAAAAAGGTTGAAGATAAAGTAGCCTTAATACCCGCATTTATTTATATAGCCCCGTCAAATTATCATTTGTTATTTGAAAAAAACCACACGCTGTCACTTGATACTTCTGAAAAAGTAAATTACAGCAGACCAAGTATTGATGTGTCGTTTGAGTCAGCTGCTGAGGTATATAAAGAACAGCTAATAGGGATTTTATTATCTGGTTCAAATTCCGATGGCACAGAAGGATTAAAAGCGATTAAAAGTCAAGGCGGAACTATAATTGTCCAGAATCCGGATTCAGCTGATATGCCTTTTATGCCTAATCACGCTATCCAGAATACAGTTCCAGATTATGTTTTAAATATTCATGAAATTCTTCAGTTTATTCTTTCAATTGATAAGTAAGTTTAATTATTTTAGTAGTTTGAAAAAGTAAAACTATAAAAATATTGACTTAATGAATTCACCTGTTTATGTTCTCGGTACCGGACTTTCGCACAACGGATCGGCAGTTTTACTAAAAGATGGACGTGTTTGTGTGGGCATTGAAAAAGAAAGGTTAAGCCGAATCAAACATGATGGGGGAAATGATAACCTCGCAATCCAGTATTGCCTGGATGCGGAAGGGATTCAGCTAAAAGATATTTCGCTTGTAGTACAGTGTGCCAATTTCGAAATCCCGAATCGCAATCAATTTAAAGGAAAAAGACTTTTTGCAGCAGTACCAGATTTGAAAATTGTTGATATTTCGCATCATCTGGCTCATGCCTACAGTGCTGTTGGAACCTGCCCTTTTTCAGAATGTGCCGTAATGGTTATTGATGGCTGCGGGAGTCCTCTTGAACAGTTTCTAAGATTGCATCCTGAACAAAAACAATATATAAACCCTGAATTTCTTGATGGAGTTGAGATGTTGTGTGAAAAAGACAGTTTTTACCATTTTGATGGGCAAAAATTAACGCCTTTGATTAAGGATTTTAGTAAAATGGCTGAAAAGTCAGGCGGTTTGTTTTCACTCCGGACCACACAGCATTCTATAGGAGGATTTTATGCAGCTGTGAGTTATTACGTATTTGGGGATATGGATGATGTGGGCAAATTAATGGGACTTGCACCATTTGGAAAATCAGGAATTTTTGATTTTGAAGCTTTTGAATTTAAATCAGGAAATCTGTTTGTAAATGAAGACTGGAAAAATCAGTTTACAAATCCTTCAAAAGGGTATGAGTATTTCAAAAACAACTTTGAGTATTACGCCAATGTGGCTAAATGGGCTCAGAAACAGGTCGAAAATGCAGTTTTACAATGTATTTATAACCGACTGGCAAAATTTCCTCATAAAAATCTATGTTATTCCGGAGGGGTTGCGCTTAATGCCGTAGCCAATGCCAAACTGCAGGATAGCAAAATAGCTGAAAATATTTATTTTGAACCCGCTGCCGCAGATAATGGGCTCGCTTTAGGCTGTGCATTTTATGGCTGGCTGGAATATTTAAATATGCCGAAAGTTCCTCATGACGGAAATACATGCTTTGGCAAAATGTATAGTAATCCTGAAATTGAGTCAGCATTTGAAAAGTCCGAATATAAAAAATACAATCCTAAAAAGTTTTCTAATGAAGATGATTTGGTAAATTATTGTGCAGAAAAATTAAATGAAGGAAAAACAATTGCTTGGTTTCAGTCAGGATCAGAATTTGGTCCCCGTTCTTTGGGGCGAAGAAGTATTTTGGGGCATCCAGGAATTGAAGGAATGAAAGACCATATCAATCTAAAGATTAAATTCAGGGAAGATTTTCGCCCTTTTGCACCTGCAGTTTTAAAAGATAAAGTACAAGAATATTTTTTGTATGGGAGAAAAAGTCCCTATATGATTTTGGTAGATAAAACAAGACCGGAACATTTGGAAAACCTTAAAAATGTTACCCATAGAGATGGTTCTGCAAGAGTTCAGACTGTTGAGGAAAGCTGGAACCCAAAATTTGCAAAGTTGCTAACTGCATTTTATAAACAAAGCGGAATACCCGTTTTACTCAATACAAGCCTCAATAAAAAAGGAATGCCTATTGTTGAAACTCCCGAAGAAGCACTTCATTTATTCGAAATTACAGCTTTGGATATTCTAGTGATGGAAGATTATGTAATTGAAAAATAACAGCTATTCTAAATCTTTCAATATGATATCTAAATTTGGCGGATTCATGCGTTTGAGTTCAGCGATTATAAGCTGCTTCTCTTTTTCAGAAGTTTCTGTAGCAGGACGTATAAATTCATTTTGACTGGCATGCTTAAAAAATAAATGATCGGTCCAGTCATTTCGAAGCCCGTCAATAACAAGGTGTATTCTGTCTTCAGTTCCGCGATTTGCGACCGAATGGGTAAAATTAGCATCAATATACCAGCATTCTCCTTCGTTCATAATCAAACGGTTTCCGTCTAAAATGAATTCAACTTCGCTATTGGTAATAATTGGGATATGTAATCTGAAACATCCGTCTTCATACCCCAGGCAATTATCGGTATGTGGTTTAACTTCGGCACCAACATCGAGTTTTAACAATCGGACAGCAGTTTTTTCGAATAAAAAGCTATCCAGAATTTCCTGAAAATAACTACAGGATTCCATGATTTCGGTAGGAACCAGTTTTTCATCACCGTTCGGAAGTGCAAAAATCGAATCAGATTTTCCGTTTTGTGACATTAAGGCTATAGAAGTCCATTTTCCGGAATAATCATTTGTATTGTAATGATTTATCCATTTTTTATCGATGATTTTACGAACATCCGTTTTAAGTTTTTCAGGATCAAAAAACATCGGAAATTTTATTGAGCGTACTAATTTATCCATAATTTAATCTCTTAGCCATTTTAACATTTCTGGAAAAGGCTCTTTGCCTTCTTTCTCAGCGTTTACTTTTCCTAAGGCAAGTCCGGCCCATTCAAGAAAAGGCAATCCAATATAATTTTCATTTGTAAAATTTGAAATCAGCCATTCTGATTCGTTTTTGTAACCGTTGGGATGGAAGACAAATTCAATAGGTAGTTCTAAATGTTTTGCAGCTGCGAAAGACCAAAGAATGGCACCCATTTCCTCGCCCTGAGAAGGCCAGTCAGCAGCCATTTCATCTGTTCCGACAATTTTTCTTTCGGCTGAAGTTGTTACAGCCAGATGCCCGGCTTCATGAAGAATATCACCCGGATATAATAATTTTTCATAATCAATATAAAGACAATTTGGACCTAAACTCAATCCTGGCAGAAATGAAGTTTCTAACTGCTTTTCAACAACATCAATTCCAATTTCGTCCAAAAAGGACAGTACTTTTTCTAATTCGGCAGATTGTTTTTCTATGATCATAATTATTTCGGAATTAAGTCAGTATACCAGAATCCGTAATCAAAAGCATCTGTGGCGTTGGTGTCACAGGCTGTATTAGAGGATTCTGTTTTTGGTTTTTCATATTTTCTATATACGGTTTCACCAATTTCGAAATTGATGGCTTCTGAGAAAATAGGTCCGTTAAAAGTAAAAGTATGAAATTCACCATTTTCACCACAAACATCAACATCTTCAGGTAAATCATTTATAAAATCCTGATCTATTATTCGACCAACAAAACTTTTGTCCAGATAACGTTCATTAACACAAACCACAATTGTTTTAAAACCTAAACCGATGAATTCCTGAATCAAATCAGAAGTCGGGATTTTCCAGATTGGGAAAACGCCTTCAAAGCCCATTTCAGCTAATTTGTCTTCACGGTATTTTCGTAAATCTTCCAGAAAAATATCCCCAAAAACAGAATGTGTTATTCCTTCTTTTTTTAATCCGGACAATGTTTCAGTCATGACATTTTCATAGACTTCCATGGTTGGCATTTCCGGAATCTGCATTATTTTCAAAGGTAAACCAAGACTTTTAGCCTGTGCTTCGAGTAATGCTGTACGAACGCCATGCATAGAAATTCGTTGATATTGCTGATTGACGCTAGTCAGTAAACATTCAATTTTGTATTCAGGGTTTTGAAGAATTTTGTATAAAGCGAGAGCAGAATCTTTCCCGCTGCTCCAGTTGAATAAGGCTTTTTTAGGTGTTGACACGTTCAGGTAATTTTTCTAATGTAAACATACAAATTTCATTCGATTTGTTGGTGAAACCTTTGTAACTTTGGATTTTGCCTTCAATTTTATTCAATGAAATACATTTTATTATTTTTCACCGCCTTCGGTTTTGCACAACAAATCCAATTTGTCGATTTTAAATCGGTTTCAGCACAATTAAAACTAAATGCAAATGAAAAATCGGTTTCAGGTTCTGTTAACTATCATTTTGAAGTTTTAAAACCAATAGATACTATAAAGATTGATGCTAAAAACATGGAATTTTCCAAAGTAACAATCAATCAGAAAGAAACGGTTTTTATTAATACAGGCAAGCAGCTACAAATCGTTGATCATTTTAAGGAAGGCGAAAATCAATTGACTTTTGAATATACTGTAAAGCCTAAACAAGCCTTGTATTTTGTAGATATTGAAAATGCCGAGGCACAAATCTGGACACAAGGGCAGGGAAGATACACAAGTAACTGGTTTCCGAGTTTTGATGATGTGAATGAAAAATTGATTTTTAACCTCGGAATTACCTACGATAAAAACTATCAGGTTATCTCTAACGGGATTTTAAAAGAAAAGGCAGAAGAAAACAATCAGTTTCACTGGCAATATCAAATGGAAAAGCCAATGAGTTCTTATTTATTAATGCTTGCCATTGGAAAATTTGATAAAAAAGAATTCAGATCAAAATCTAAAATTCCGCTTGAATATTATCTTGAATCTAAAGATGCAGACCGTTTAGAACCGACATACCGTTATTCGAAACGTATTTTTGACTTTTTAGAGAAAGAAATAGGAGTAAAATACCCTTGGAAAATAAACAGACAAATTCCGGTTCGTGATTTTTTGTATGCCGGAATGGAAAATACAACTACAACGCTTTTTGCTACACGTTATGTCGTAGATTCGATTGGTTTTGAAGACCGAAACTATACTAATGTTGATGCACATGAGCTTGCACATCATTGGTTTGGAGATCTGATTACCGCAGAGAGCAGTACGCATCACTGGCTTCAGGAAGGTTTTGCAACCTATTATGCTTTATTGGCAGAAAAAGAAATTTACGGAGAAGATTATTTTTATTCCAAATTATACGATACGGCGCAACAGCTCAAATTTGCTTCCAGAACCGATTCAATTCCGGTTTTGAATCCCAAAGCCAGTTCACTGACTTTTTACGAAAAAGGAGCCTGGGCATTATTTGTTCTGCATGAATCTATTGGTGATAAAGCATTTAAAAAGGCAATAAAAAGCTATTTAAAGAAGTATGCTTATCAAACTGTTAACACGCAGGATTTCTTCAACGAAATTAAAAAAGTATCCGATTTTGATTTGGATAAATTTCAGAAAGCATGGCTGGAAACTACTGCTTTTGATACCCCGACAGCGAATGCTTTATTGATTAAAAACAAAGCAATTCTGGAAAGACTCGAAGTGGATAAACTGAAAAAGACACCTTTGGCAGAAAAGCAGGATTACTTTTTGAAAATTTTAAATTCAGATTCCTATCAGGCTGTAAAAGTATCCGTAATTGACCAAATTGAGTCTGAGAAATATGAAGCAAAAAAAGCGCTTTTAATAACTGCTTTGCAAACAAACAATATTAAAGTCCGTCAGGCTATTGCTGAGAATTTATCGAAAATCCCGGAAGATTTTAGGGTAGAATATGAAACTTTGTTAGAAGATAAATCGTATCAGACACAGGAAATAGCGCTTTATTTTTTGTGGAAGAATTTTCCTGAACTAAGAGCAGCATATCTTGATAAAACAAAAACATGGATTGGGTTCAATGATTACAATCTTCGTACTTTATGGCTTTCATTGGCATTGTCCACAGAAAATTACAGCAATGATCCTGAGGTTTTGATTTCAGAATTGATTGCTTTTTCATCTGTAAAATATGAGGCAACAACCAGGCAAAATGCGTTAGAAAAATTAATTGCGTTTAAAATCATTAACGATCAGGTGTTGAGTAATTTAGTAAATGCTACAACGCATCATATGTGGCAATTTTCGAAATTTGGAAGAGAAACTATTCGATTGTTATTAAAAAATTCTGAAATGCGTGCTTCGTTTGAAAGAATTTTGCCTAATTTGACCCCCGATGAACAATTTCAATTGAATCGTTTATTGAAAGAATAAAATAGATGCAAGAACCAAGAGTTTGGTAACTGATATTTAAGAATTTATAGAAAATCTTTTTTCTTTCATCTAAAGAAACCAAAAACAAAACCTACAGTTAATTTATGAGAGCATTGGTTATTTCCGGTGGTGGCAGTAAAGGCGCATTTGCCGGCGGTGTTGCACAATATTTATTAGAAGTAAAAAGACATCAATACGATTTATTCCTCGGGACTTCAACAGGAAGTTTATTGATTCCGCATCTCGCACTCGGAAATATTGAGCAAATCCACTCGATTTACACCAATGTCAACATGTCTAAAATATTTAATATTTGTCCGTTTGTGGTTAAAGTTAAAGACGGAGTAGATATTGTAACCATTAATCACTTCAATGTAATACGTCAGTTTTTTAAAGGAAAAAGAACGTTTGGGGAAAGCAAAGGATTAAGGAAATACATTAGAAGTAACTTCTCATTGTCTGATTTCAATCAGTTAAAAAAGCTTAAAAAGGATGTTGTCATTACGGTAACCAATTTTACAAAAAATGAGGCCGAATATAAATCGATAAAAGAATGTACGTACGAAGAGTTCTGTGACTGGTCCTGGATTTCGAGTAACTATGTACCATTTATGAGTCTTGTTGAAAAAAACAACTGTGAATATGGAGATGGTGGTTTCTCAAGCCTGGTTCCTATTCGCGAAGCAATTAATCGCGGAGCTACAGAAATAGATGTCATTATCCTGGAAACTGAAGTTAATATGGAGAAAACCGTGATTGGGAAAAATCCGTTTTCACTGATGATTGATTTGTTTAGAATTGCTTTGGATCAGGTTGAAAAACACGACATTGCAATAGGAAAACTAATAGCAAATAATAAAAATGTCAAACTTAATTTATATTATACGCCAACAAAACTTACGAATAATGCCTTGATTTTTAATAAGGAAGTAATGAAAAACTGGTGGGAACAAGGATATGAATACGCTCAGAATAAGTCTGAGATTATGAGTGATAATAAGTAGTCTTTTAGTCCCTAGTTATTAGCATTTAGTCTTTAGTTTTTAAAAAGAGGAATTAATGACTAAGGACTAAAAAACTGAGGACTAAGTACTAATAAAATTTACCACAACTCCGCAACCTCATTTTTAATAAATCCCAAAGCAGCATTACTAGGTGATTGTTTTTCCAATAAATCATTTAAAATTACTTCACGCAATTTATCAGCATTTTCTACACGGTCGCTCATAGCAGCTTTACGAATCATTTGTATGGTGGAATTCTTAGCAGTTGTGATAATAGTCCAGCATTCATCAGACATATAAATCTGTTGCGTTAGGTTATGCTCAAATTCCTGTTCAATCTGATCAATGATGAAATTTTCATAATCGTGTTTTTGCTGAGAAATTGGTGCAACACGAATCAATAATTTCGTAAGGTTAATACGCTCCAAAAATAAAGTCATACGCTCGTAAGCCTGCAGGCGAATTGGTAAAGATTGTTTTTGGTATTCTCTGCTTAACAAAAAAGCACGTTTTTTATCGTTGTTCTTAATATGCAGTTCAAAAAAACGGTAAGCTACAAATCCGGTAACTACGGCTGGTAAAGTATAACTGGCTAATTCTATAATTCGGGTAAAATCCATTTCTATAATTTTTAGGCAAAAATATACTTTTTGAGGAGAAATCCGCTTTAAATTTTCAGCAATAAACAAAATGGAAGGCGTATTTTTGCAACTTGTTATTTTTAAGCGCAAACACAATTTTGATGGATTCCTATATTATATTTTTTCTCTGTATGGCCGCCTTTGCAGCAGGATTTATTGATGCAATTGTTGGTGGTGGCGGATTAATTCAAACCCCAATGGGATTGATTTTGTTACCTAATCTGCCTGTTTCTACAGTTATAGGAACATTGAAGATTCCAGCCTTTAGCGGAACTGCTTTTGCTGCTTTTCAGTACCTTAAAAATGTAATCATTCAGTGGAGGCTATTGTTGATTATGATGTTTCTGGCAGTACCATCAGCTTTTTTGGGTTCAACTATTTTAACCCTTGTAAGCAATGATTTCATGAAACCGCTTTTATTGGTGGTATTATCTTTGCTGTTTGTGTATACGTATGCTAAGAAAAACTTCGGGCAGCATGTGGCTAAAGATCATTCTGCAACAACTCAGATTATGTATGCAGTTGTTATCAGTATTATTATTGGCTTTTATGACGGGTTTATTGGCCCGGGAACCGGCAGTTTTTTTGTGGTTGCTTTTATTGCCTTATTAGGGTTTGACTTTTTGCATGCTTCTGCAAATGCTAAAATGGTAAATCTGGCGACCAACTTTGGTTCGATTTGTTTGTTCATGATTAAAGGAAAAATTATCTGGAGCATTGCAATTCCGATGGCTATCAGTAATGGAATTGGTGGCTGGCTTGGCGCAAAATTGGCCATCAACAAAGGAAATGGTTTTATCAGGATTTTCTTTTTGGTTGTTGTCGTGGGAACTTTGATCCGGTTTGCTTATGATGTTTTTTACAGATGATTTTTAGAAGAAGAAAAAAAAACAATAAAGTATAAATCAAAAACAGTATTGAGATGAAAAATAAATTGGCAGTTCTATTTGGTGTTTTGTTGTTTTTTCCGCTTTGCATATTTTCTCAAATCTATGTTTCTCCGGCGGGAAAATTGGATAATGATGGGACTATTGGAAGTCCGACAACACTGCAGAATGCCATTAATAAAATTACTCCCGGACAAACGATTTATATGCGTGGCGGGATTTATTCGATCGCTTCAACTATTTTTATTACCAGAGAAAATAGTGGATCTGAAGGAAACTTGAAGCGAATAGAGCCATATAATGGTGAAATTCCAATTCTTGATTTTTCGGTACAAAGGGAAAGCAACGAAAATAAAGGAATTGTTTTGGATGGATTCTATTGGTATTTTAAAGGAATAACAATTAGAAAGGCTGGAGACAACGGCATGCTTCTTTCCGGAAACAACAATACAATTGACAATTGTATTTTTGAAAAAAACAGAGACAGCGGTCTTCAGATTAGCAGATATTTCGCTGCTTACACATCAATTGATCAATGGCCTTCCAATAATTTGATTCTGAACTGCGAATCTTTTGATAATAAAGATTCATTAGCAGAAAATGCAGATGGATTTGCCGCAAAGTTAACGTGTGGGAAGGGGAATATTTTTCGTGGCTGCATTTCACATAATAATAGTGATGACGGATGGGATTTGTACACCAAGAAAAAAACCGGACCAATTGGAGCTGTACTATTCGAAAATTGTGTTGCTTATAACAATGGAACACTCACAAATGGCAGTAAAACGTTGACTGGTGATAAAAATGGTTTTAAATTAGGCGGAGAAGGAATTCCTGTAAATCATATTCTGAGGCGCTGTATTGCTTTCGGGAACGGTCAGCATGGCTTTACGGACAACAATAATTTAGGAGCGATTGAGATGACTAATAATACTTCCTATAATAATAAAAGTAATGGTTTTGGGTTTCGTCCTGGTGGAAAACATCAATTCAGAAATAACATCTCTTACAAATCATTTAAGGATAAAAATTTTGGTAAAGATGTCGAAAATTCAAATGTTTGGTGGATTAAAGGAAGTACTAATGGCAGAAATCCTGCACTAGTAATCAGTGATGATGATTTTGTTTCTTTGACTGTTCCTGCTGTTTTAAAAAATGAAGATGGAAGCCCGAACCTGGGTGATTTTCTGGCATTAAAGACGACAAGCGATTTTATTGATGCAGGAGTACAGGCAAACGGAATAGAGTTTAGCGGAACTGCGCCAGATCTTGGAGCCAGGGAATCAGGATCACAGCAAACAACAGATTTTATATTAAAAGTCACAGGAAAACCAATTGCCGGAGGAACAGTGACTGTTAGTCCCGTTAAAAAAGGTTATGATGCAGGGGAGGTTGTAACTTTAACCGCAATGCCATCTTCTGATTATATATTTAAATCATGGAGCGATGGTTCAACAATAGCCACAACGACTGTTAAAATGGATACCAATAAAACGATTACAGCTAATTTTAAAAGTATAATACCTGCCACTTACGTTTTGACAACTGCAGCTAATCCGGCTGAAGGCGGAACAATTACAGTAAATCCCAATAAAGCCACTTACACAGAAGGAGAAACAGTAACGCTTACTGCTATTCCTTCAGCGGGTAATGAATTAAAATCATGGAATTCAGGAGAAACGACTGAGGCGATAACCGTCTCAATTACTGCTGACACGGGCATTACGGCAACTTTTGGAAAAAAACTAACAGGAACCCATACTTTAAGGATTGAAGAAGCTTCACCTGGATTTTGTAAATATGATGGTGTAATCACTATTAATTCAAGTGCTGATAACAGAAAAGTAACGAACATTACGGATGCTTTCGGCAGTGGAATAAATTACACGGTTAAAGTTTCGGATTCAGGGCTTTACTCGGTTGTATTTAGATATGTGCACAGAGGTAAAACAACAACTGCAAAAGTGAAGATAAATGGAACGAATGCAATTGATTTAGCATTCCCAATGACATCCAGCACAACTAAATTTGCTACTACTGAGCCACTTACTATTAAGTTGAATAAAGGTGTAAATACAATTAGGTTAGAGACTATTGATGCATTGCCATTTGCTAATATTGACTGGATGGAAATTACAGGAGAAGCACCTATGGCCGAATCTTGTTTTTAAAATACAATTTAGTTATTGTGAAGTGAATTTATTTTTTCTTTTAAGTCAGGTTTGATTTTTATAGAATTTAAATCCTAACAGTTTAATTCTTATTTTTGCATAAAAGGAGAACAATTTCATGCAGAATTATATTGACCAG
Source organism: Flavobacterium flavigenum (assembly GCF_027111255.2). NCBI lineage: Bacteria > Pseudomonadati > Bacteroidota > Flavobacteriia > Flavobacteriales > Flavobacteriaceae > Flavobacterium > Flavobacterium flavigenum. The sequence goes on from NZ_CP114285.2 coordinate 5,311,339, forward strand.
CTCAACGAAGCACAACGACAGCCTGTTTTACAAAAAGACGGGCCAATGATTATTATAGCAGGTGCCGGTTCGGGAAAAACGCGTGTTTTAACAATTAGGATTGCTTATTTAATGCATCAGGGGGTTGATGCTTTTAATATATTATCACTTACATTTACGAATAAAGCTGCCCGCGAAATGAAGCACAGGATTTCTACAATAGTAGGTGCAAGTGAAGCAAAAAACCTGTGGATGGGGACTTTTCATTCTATTTTTGCACGTATACTTCGTTCAGAATCAGAACATTTGGGGTATCCGTCCAATTTTACCATTTATGACTCTCAGGATTCAGCCAGACTGATTTCTTCTATTATAAAAGAAATGCAGCTGGATCGTGATATTTATAAGCCGAAACAAGTTTTAGGACGAATTTCGACATATAAAAATAGTTTGATTACCGTAAAAGCCTATTTCAACAATCCTGAATTGATGGAAGCGGATGCGATGTCAAAAAAACCTCGTTTGGGCGAAATTTATCAGCAATATGTAGAGCGCTGTTTTAAAGCAGGAGCAATGGATTTTGATGATTTGTTGTTGAAGACCAATGAATTACTGACTCGTTTCCCTGAAGTTTTGGCGAAATATCAAAACCGTTTCCGATATATTCTGGTTGATGAGTACCAGGATACGAACCACTCACAATATTTAATTGTTCGGGCTCTGTCAGATAAGTTTCAGAATATTTGTGTAGTTGGTGATGATGCGCAGAGTATTTATGCTTTCCGTGGGGCAAACATCAATAATATCCTGAATTTCCAAAAGGATTATGAAGGGGTGAAAATGTTTCGATTGGAGCAAAATTACCGTTCTACGCGAAATATTGTAGAAGCCGCAAATACTGTAATGGAACATAATAAAACCAAACTGGACAAGGTTGTATGGACAGCAAATGAGTTTGGTCCGAAAATAAAAGTCCACAGAAGTTTGACAGATGCTGAAGAAGGCCGATTTGTTGCCAGCACGATTTTCGAACAAAAAATGCAGAATCAATTGCATAATGGCGCTTTTGCAATTTTATACCGTACGAATGCACAATCACGTGCCATGGAGGATGCTTTAAGAAAGAGGGATATTCCATATCGAATTTATGGCGGGCTTTCATTTTACCAGCGTAAGGAAATTAAAGATGTTTTATGCTATCTCCGTCTGGTAATTAATCCGAAAGATGAAGAAGCGCTCATACGTGTTATCAATTATCCGGCACGCGGAATTGGAGATACAACTGTTGAAAAGCTTACAATCGCTGCTAATCACTACAAGCGTTCGATTTGGGAAGTAATGGTGAATATTGATAAAATCGATTTAAAACTAAATGCAGGCACCAAAAATAAACTGAATGATTTTGTAACCATGATTCAGAGTTTTCAGGTTATTAATGAAAATCAGGATGCTTTTTATATTACAGACCATGTGGCCAAAAAAACAGGTTTGGTTCAGGAACTGAAAAAAGATGCTACACCGGAAGGGATGGCGAAAATTCAGAATATTGAAGAGCTTTTAAATGGTATTAAAGATTTTACTGAGGGGCAAAAAGAAATTGACGGCGCAAGAGGTGCTTTGTCTGAATTCATGGAAGATGTTGCTTTGGCTACCGATTTGGATAAGGACACATCAGATGAAGACCGTGTTGCCTTAATGACAATTCACCTGGCAAAAGGATTGGAATTTCCGCATGTTTTTGTGGTGGGAATGGAAGAAGATTTGTTTCCGAGTGCCATGAGTATGAGTACAAGAAGTGAATTAGAAGAAGAGCGTCGTTTATTTTATGTAGCGTTAACCCGTGCAGAACATCAGGCATATTTAACGTACGCACAATCCCGTTATCGATGGGGAAAATTAACAGATAGCGAGCCGTCACGTTTTATTGAAGAAATTGACGGGCAATATCTGGAATTTTTAACACCATCCGAAAGCAATTACCGCTATAAACCAACGATTGATAGCGATATTTTTGGAGATGTTGATAAATCTAAACTAAGACTTTCAAAACCAATAGGAGGAACTCCTCCTAAACCTGTTACAGATAATAGTCCAAAACCTGATTTAAATATCAGAAAGTTAAAACCTGTTGCAGGAAATAATCCAAATGGTGGTTCGGCAAACTTATTTGATAACAAGCTGACCATAGGAAATGTAGTAATGCACGAACGTTTCGGAAAGGGGCAGGTTGTAAATTTAGAGGGTGTCGGAGCTGATAAAAAAGCCGAAATAAAATTTGAGGTTGGCGGAATTAAGAAATTACTTTTAAGGTTTGCTAAACTGGATGTTGTAGGATAAATAATTACACGTCATAAATATGAAAGATGAAAATTAAAAAATATAATGTTTTAAGGCAGAATAAAATCTAACTTTAAACAAAAAAATATGGCAGAATTTATAAAAATATACCCCGACAAACCCAGTGAAGCTGCAATTGCAAAAGTGGTTAAAGTACTTCAGAATGGTGGCTTAGTTATTTATCCAACAGATACTGTTTATGGTCTGGGTTGCGATATAACTAATTCAAGGGCTTTAGAAAAAATTGCAAAAATTAAGGGAGTTAAATTAGAAAAAGCGAATTTCTCTTTTATCTGTCATGACCTGAGTAATTTATCAGATTACGTGAGACAGATTGATACTTCTACTTTTAAAATATTAAAAAGAGCATTGCCAGGTCCTTATACGTTTATTTTGCCAGGTAATAATAATTTGCCTAAAGAGTTTAAAAAGAAAACAACTGTAGGGATACGTGTTCCTGATAACAATATTATTCTCGAAATTGTACGGCAATTAGGGAATCCTGTTGTTTCAACATCAATACGGGATGAAGATGATGTGATTGAATACACTACTGATCCTGAATTGATTTTTGAGAAATGGCAAAATCTTGTTGATATGGTGATTGATGGAGGTTATGGAGATAATGTTGGTTCTACCATCATAGATCTGTCCGAACATGAGCCGGTAATTGTAAGAGAAGGAAAAGGAGATATTGATATTTTGTAAAAAAATACTTAAACGGACTAGCTATTCAAAAATATTAAGTAACTTTAGAATTAGTTAAATTTAGTTAGTTAATTAAAAATAGTAATGTCCTTTATTGGTAAGGATAAAAAAAGCAGGTCAATTGAGACCTGCTTTTGTGTAAATAATATGAAGTGAATTATTATTGCTGTTGTTTTTTCATTTCTTTTTCAATCATATCATAGAACTGATCGATTTTTGGCATAACAACAATACGGGTTCTTCTGTTTTTACCTTTGTTTTCAGCAGTATCATTTGGTACCAAAGGAATATAAGAGCTTCTACCTGCTGCAATTAATTTAGCCGGATTTACTCCTAAATCGTTTGTCAATACTCTAACAATAGAAGTAGAACGTTTCACACTTAAATCCCAGTTGTCTAACAAAATTCCGTTGCTTTTATAAGGAACGTTATCTGTATGACCTTCAACCATACACTCAAAATCAGGTTTGTCGTTTACTACTTTTGCTACTTTTGCTAAAACTGATTTTGCTTTATCAGTTACATCATAGCTTCCACTTTTAAATAATAATTTGTCAGCGATAGAAATAAATACAACTCCTTTTTCAACGTTGATTTCGATATCCGGATCATTGATTCCAACAGCTCCTTTTAAACTTGTAACCAATGCTAATGTTACACTGTCTTTTTTAGTAAGAGCGTCCTGAAGTCTTGATATTTTAAGATCTTTTTCTTTTAAGCTTTCTAATGATTTCTCAAGATTTTCAGCTCCTTTTGTAGTTAAAACGGTTAAGTCTTTAGAACTGTTGATTAAATCCTGATTGTGCTCTTTATAGCTTGCAGCTGTGGCAGCCAGACCAGCTTTTTCTTCAAGGCAGGCATTCAGTTTAACCGTGCATGAATTTAAAAGGTCTTGAGTTTCTTTGTTTTTAGCTTCCAATTCGGCATATTTCTTTTTAGAAACACACGATGTTAGAGCCATAAGGACTGTTAAAGCAATTGCTATTTTTCTCATAATGTTAAATTTAATTAGACGTTGATTTACAAATTTAATTCTTAATATTTTGATTAGTGTTAAAGATTTCTTTAAAAAAAGTCAATTTCTTTATATAATATATGAAAACGATACTTTTTACTGTGTAGTATTTCTGTATTTGAAAATCTTTCCTCTTTTTTAGATAAGATACTGACATGCAGTAAAATGAAAAATGCGCATGTAAAACAGCAAGCGTATGTTTAATTTTTCCTTGTGTTAAAAATCGCATTCCGGCAATGCCATCTAAGATCATTCTGAATAAAATAATAAAAAACAATTTTCTTTTGGGAAGATTTTTTACTAGCATCAAAAGTGAATTTCTAAAATTCAAATACGTTTTTTTTGGGTTACCCTGTTGCAAAGTTGCCCCTCCAACATGATAAACAACAGATTTAGGATTGTATTTAATGATATGGCCCTCATTTGATGTACGCCAGCATAGATCAATTTCTTCCTGATGTGCAAAAAACGATTCATCAAATCCTTCCAGTTCATCGTAAACTTCTTTTCTGATAAAGAAACAAGCCCCCGAAGCCCAGAATATTTCGCAATTGTCATCATACTGTCCATTATCTTTCTCTATAGTATCAAAAATACGCCCTCTGCAAAATGGATATCCATATTTATCAACAAAACCACCTGCAGCTCCTGCATATTCAAAATATTCTTTATTCTTAAAATCAAGGATTTTGGGCTGTATAATAGCAGTTTGTTTTTCTGCTTCAAAAGTTTCAATTATGGGTTTAAGCCAGTTTTCTGTTACTTCAATATCCGAATTGACTAAAGCATAAATTTCAGCATTAACCTCTTTCAAAGCATCATTATAGCCCTTGGCAAAACCATGGTTACCAGTATTTTTAATGATTTTTACGATTGGGAAGTGCTGCTGGACAAAATTTACAGAATCATCTGTTGAAGCATTATCGGCTACATATATAGCAGCATCGGGAGAAAATTGAATTACTGATGGCAAAAATTGTTCTAATAACTTTATTCCATTCCAATTTAAAATGACAACAGCAATTTTATCCAAAAGTAATATTTTTAATTATTTAATAAATTTCTTTGTAATCGGGAAGGGATTTTAAAAACTCATATTTTTCATTTTCAAAATCCATCTGACAATAATAATGATGCAGACCATTTGTGACTTTCAAAAACCGTGCCTGCATTGTCATATTATAACGTGCAATCTGATCAAAAGTTGCTTGCGATATTTTTACTTCGGGTGCTTTACATTCTACTAATATGTGTATAGAACCATCCGGATTAAAAACTACAACATCATAGCGTTTTCGTAAACCATTGACCGTTAAAACTTTCTCCACGTTTATCAGCGATCTGGGGTATTTTTTTTCATTCATTAAATAATGAACAACATGCTGACGAACCCATTCTTCGGGGGTAAGAATTATAAATTTTTTTCTGATTTCATCAAAAATGGACACTTTATTTTCGTTATTTTTGAATCGAAAATTATAGATTGGAAAATTTAATCGCTGCATAAAGCAAAAATATATAAAATAGTTTCAGGTTTCAAATTTCAGGTTTCAAGTTATTGAGATTTGAAGCTTGAAATTTGAAACTTGAAAAACAAAATGTTTGAATGGACGAAGTTGTAAAAATTGTTAATGATATAAAAGCGGGAAATATAAAGCCAATTTATTTTTTAATGGGTGAAGAACCATATTACATTGATAAATTATCCGAATATATTGAGCAGAATGTCCTTTCAGAAGAAGAAAAAGGATTTAATCAGACGGTTTTATACGGAAGGGATGTTTCTGTAGAAGATATCGTTTCAACTGCAAAACGATATCCAATGATGGCAGACCGTCAGGTTGTTATTGTAAAAGAGGCTCAGGATTTATCAAGAACAATTGATAAAATTGAATCGTATGTCAATAATCCAATGGATACAACGGTTTTGGTTTTTTGTTATAAATACAAAACACTTGATAAACGTAAAAAAGTGACTAAATTATTAGCGCAAAACGGAATCGTATATGAAAGTAAAAAATTATACGAAAATCAGGTAGGAGACTGGATTAAACGTGTTCTTGCCGGAAAAAAATATACCATCGATCCGAAAGCAAATGCCATGTTGGTAGAGTTTTTAGGGACTGATTTGAGTAAAATTAATAATGAATTAGAGAAATTACAGATTATTTTACCTCAGGGTACAATGATTACGCCTCAGCATATTGAGGAAAATATTGGTTTCAGCAAAGATTATAACGTTTTTGAACTTCGAAAAGCAATTGGTGAACGTAATCAATTAAGAGCTTATAAAATCGCAGAAAATTTTGCTCATAATCCAAAAGAATATCCACTTGTAATGACAACCGGATTAGTTTTTGGATTTTTCGTACAGCTTTTAAAATACCATGGACTGAAAGATAAAAATCCTAAAAATGTAGCTGCAGCAATTGGTGTAAACCCTTATTTTTTAAAAGAATATGATTTAGCTGTAAAGAACTATCCAATGCGAAAAGTGAGTCAGATTGTAGGGGCTCTAAGAGATGTTGATTTAAAAAGTAAAGGTGTAGGTGCTAATGCTTTACCTCAATCTGATCTGCTAAAAGAAATGCTGTATAAAATTTTTAATTAAGCCGTGAAAATTCACGATATTTGCATTTCTAAAAAAATAATACCTCTTTAAATTAATTACACAATTATGGGAATGAATAAAAATACCGTTTTAGGATGGGCTACTTTTATAATGGTACTTATGGGATTGTTGCTGATAGGTCTTGGGATTTTTAGATACAGTGATGTGTCTGGCTGGGGCTTTGGTGCTGTTGGTGTTGGTTTTTTTGCTAATGCCTGGGTTTTTAATGCTTTGAAAGGGAGAGTTTAAGAAAATTCAATATTAAGTGCAAAAAAACAATTGCAATATAAAATCAATAAAAAATAATTAATAAAAATAAAAACAAATGTCAGACGATAAGAAAGTAATTTTCTCAATGCAGAAATTGAGCAAAACCTATCAGGGAGCAGACAAGCCGGTCCTTAAGAATATTTATTTGAGTTTCTTTTACGGAGCTAAAATTGGTATTTTGGGTCTTAACGGTTCAGGAAAATCTTCTCTTTTAAAAATTATTGCAGGTGTAGATAAAAACTATCAGGGAGATGTCGTTTTCCAGCCAGGATACACTGTTGGATATTTGGAGCAGGAACCAATTTTGGATGATTCTAAAACTGTTTTAGAAATTGTTCAGGAAGGAGCCGCCGAAACAATGGCTGTTCTTAAAGAATATAATGACATCAATGATTTGTTTGGTCTTGAAGAAAACTACTCAGATCCAGACAAAATGGACAAACTGATGGATCGTCAGGCAGCTTTGCAAGACAAAATTGATGCTCTTGGTGCCTGGGAAATCGATACCAAACTTGAAATCGCAATGGATGCTTTACGTACTCCGGAAGGGGATACACCAATCAAAAACCTTTCAGGAGGTGAGCGTCGTCGTGTAGCTTTATGTCGTTTGTTGTTGCAACAGCCGGATGTTTTGCTTCTGGATGAGCCTACCAACCACTTGGATGCTGAGTCAGTTCTTTGGTTAGAGCAGCATTTAGCGCAATATTCAGGAACTGTAATTGCTGTAACGCACGACCGTTACTTCCTTGATAATGTAGCAGGTTGGATTTTGGAGCTGGATAGAGGAGAAGGTATTCCGTGGAAAGGTAATTATTCTTCATGGTTAGATCAAAAATCAAACCGTATGGCTCAGGAAGAAAAAGTAGCTTCTAAACGTAGAAAAACTTTAGAGCGTGAGCTTGACTGGGTTCGTCAGGGAGCAAAAGGTCGTCAGACCAAACAAAAAGCGCGTTTACAGAACTACGATAAATTATTAAACGAAGACCAAAAACAATTAGATGAGAACTTGGAAATCTACATTCCAAATGGTCCACGTTTAGGAACAAATGTTATTGAAGCTAAAAATGTAGCGAAAGCGTTTGGAGATAAATTATTGTATGATAATTTGAACTTCACATTGCCACAAGCCGGAATTGTTGGAATTATCGGACCAAACGGTGCAGGTAAATCTACCATTTTCAAAATGATTATGGGAGAGCAGCAAACCGATAGCGGGGAATTTTTGGTTGGGGAAACGGTAAAAATCGCTTATGTAGACCAGTCACACTCTAATATTGATCCGAATAAATCTATCTGGGAAAACTTTGCAGATGGTCAGGAATTAATTATGATGGGAGGAAAGCAGGTAAATTCAAGAGCATATTTATCACGTTTCAACTTTGGAGGTGGTGAGCAAAACAAAAAAGTGTCAATGCTTTCTGGTGGAGAACGTAACAGACTTCATTTAGCAATGACATTAAAAGAAGAAGGAAACGTACTTTTGCTGGATGAGCCTACAAACGACCTTGACGTAAATACGCTTCGAGCACTTGAAGAAGGTTTGGAGAATTTTGCCGGTTGTGCTGTAATTATTTCGCACGACAGATGGTTCTTAGACAGGATTTGTACACACATCTTAGCTTTTGAAGGAGATTCTGAAGTGTATTTCTTCGAAGGAAGTTTCTCTGACTATGAAGAAAACAAGAAGAAACGTCTTGGCGGTGATTTAACTCCAAAACGTTTGAAATATAGAAAATTGATTAGATAGTCTTTTTAATTTTCAATAATTTAAAATCCCAAATTCCAATTGTAAAATTGAAGTTTGGGATTTTTGTTTCACTAGATTTCTTCAGAATTATAATTTAGAAGAGCTGGGATTTGGAATTTTAAAATTGGAATTTTTCTAAAGAAACTTAGTCTTCAGTTCCGGAGTAGGAATCATACAGCTTTCTTTTTTGCCATACCATTTGTAACGGTTTCCGGCAATATAATCGTAAATGTAATTTCGAAGTTTTTCCGGAAAAATTTTAAAAATAGAAATTAAACTGTAAATCCCTGCTAATTCGTTTGCGATCTCAATAGCAGCTGAAGATTTATAGTAGTAAGCAATTCCCTGATGATATAAAATGATACTGCCAATTTTAGTTTGGTCGACACCTATATAAGTACAAATCTCTTTTCCTAAATCAGATTGCAAAGCCACAAACCTAAAAACATCTTTATTATCGTGCTTGATTATGAATTGCACGGCAGAGTTACATAAGTTGCAGACTCCGTCAAAGAGGATTATTTTTTTATTCCCGGCAGTAATTGCAAGGTACGAGGCAATCTCACTACGTACTTCCATTTTAATTAGAATTATTTAGTCATTATATTTTCTATCTCTTCATACAAATCTTTCCAGGTTGGGTTCATTGAACGAATTAAATCATTTTTCGTTTCTCTTGGAACCCGCCTTGATTTGCTTTTCTCTTGTAATTGCATCTTCAATCCACTGAAATTGCTCATAATAAACTAGAATATTTACATTATAACGAGCTGAAAATGATTTTGGGTATTTTTTGTTTTTGTGTTCGAGAATTCTTTGAGGAAGATTTGAAGTTACACCAGTGTAAACTACTGTTTGGTATTTATTAGTGATGATGTAAACAAATCCTAGTTTCACTTTTTTGTCTTTGCGAGGAACGAAGCAATCTCATCCCTATTGATTATGTATGCTATTTTATGCTTTAATGCAATAAACGAAGCAATCACATTCCTATTTGCAGGACTTACTCATTTTAGTGTGATTGCTTCGTCCCTCGCAATGACTTGCAGGCGTTACTTTTTAACAGCTTCAACCAATTCTAATTCATCCAGGCTCACTTTAGATGTAAAAATACCGTAATTTACAGTCGCTTTATTTTTTTCAATAGCATCAATACTTCCAACAGATCTTCCGTCGAGCATTCTTACCCGGTCACCAACTTTTAAAATAGGTTTTGGTTTTTCTACAACCGGTTTAAGTTTTTTCTCTTTTTTCTCTTTTCGGATTTCTTCAACTTTTACCTGTACTTCAGCAATAATTTCCTTTTGTTTTTCAACTTTGGCTTTAACTTCTTTAGGAGTTGCTTTTTTACGTTTTGAGTTTTCTATCTCAACAATCTTCAGGAATTCACCAATAAGTTCCTTTTTGTTTTTATTGTTGAAATATTTCTCGGCAATATCATCAATTTTTTGACCGATGTAAATTATTTTTTGATTGCTGTCGTACAATTCCTGGTAGCTTTCTAGTTTTTGCTGAATTCGGGTATTGATGTTTTCCATCTTTTTGCTTTCCTCACGGGCACGCGTTTCTTCTTCTTTTAAATTGATAGAAGTCTTCTCAAGTTTCGATCTTTCTTTCTGAAGCGTTGCAATCGTTTTGTCAAAACGGACTTTTCCCACTTCGATTTTCTTTTTCGCACGATTGATCAGCCCAAACGGAATTCCGTTTTTCAATGCCACTTCAAAAGTAAACGAACTTCCTGCCTGACCAAGCGCCAATTTGTACATTGGTTCAAGTGACTTCTCATCAAACATCATATTGGCGTTTGTTGCAAAAGGTAATTCGTTGGCCAGAATTTTTAAATTCGAATAATGAGTAGTAATAATTCCGAAAGCTTCACGATGGTAAAATTCTTCAAGGAAAATTTCAGCCAAGGCACCACCCAATTCAGGATCAGAACCCGTACCAAATTCATCAATCAAAAACATGGTTTTCTTATTACACTTTTTCAGGAAATAATTCATGTTTTTTAATCGGTAACTGTATGTACTTAAATGATTTTCGATAGACTGATTATCTCCAATGTCTGTTAAGATTCGGTCAAACAAGAAAGTTTCACTTCTTTCATGAACCGGAATTAAAATTCCGGATTGCAGCATTAATTGCAATAAACCAACAGTTTTTAAGGAAATGGTTTTTCCTCCGGCATTTGGGCCCGAAATTACAATGATTCTGTTTTCCTGTTTTAATTCAATAGTCTGCGGATGCGTAACTTCATTCTTTTGCTTATTGTTCAAATATAAAATTGGATGATACGCTTCTCTAAAAAACAGCCTTCTTTCCTCAGTAATTGTTGGAAGAATTCCATCTATTCTGTTTGCATATTTTGCTTTTGCGGAAACGACATCAATATCGCTCAAAAAATCCTGATACTCGATTAATAAAGGTAAAAAAGGACGAATTGAATTTGATAATTGTTTCAGGATTCGGGTGATTTCTTCCTTTTCTTCATATTCCAGATTAGCTAATTCTCTTGAATATTGCAATGTGGCTTCAGGTTCGATATAAGCGATGCTTCCAGTTTTAGAACTTCCTAAAATAGAACCTTTAACTTTTCGGCGATACATCGCTAAAACCGCTAATACCCTACGATTCTGAACAAAACTTTCCTTAATATCATCTAAATAACCGAGACTATTGTTGTGTGAAAGGGCAACTCCAAAACTCTGGTTTACTTTACCACGAACAATATTCATATTCTGGCGAATGCTCAAAAGAGCAGGAGAGGCGTTGTCTTTTATCTCTCCATATTTATCTACAATGGCATCAATCAGCGTTACAATGTCTTTAGTATATTCTACTCTTGCAGCTCTTGCATTCAGGTTGGGATAATAGTCATCAAATTTTTTAAGGAAATTCAATAGAAAATTTGAAGTAGACGAAAGTGTTGCAATTTTTCTAAAGCTTCCTACTTCAAGAAAGCTGTCTTCAATTGCTAAAAACTTAATTTCGTGCGTGATGGCGTCAAACCCGTGATTGGGAATGGCGTTATTATTTTCAAATGACGAAACATATTCTGATGTCTGCATCAAAGCCTGCATCAAAGTTTCTTTATCTCTAAATGGAGTTATTTTTAAAGCTTTTTCTTTTCCAATATCGGTATTGCAACCAGCTGAAATGGTTTCGAGTACTGTTGGAAATTGTAAGTCTTGTAATGTTTTTTCGGTAATACTAATCATTTAATTTCTTTAAGAAAGTCATGGCAAAAGTACAAAAAATAGTAGCATTGAATAGTGTAAAGTTTATCCTCTTATTTTATTCGCTGCAGATATGATTTCAATAAAAAAATACTGAAATTCGCATAAAAAAAGTATGGACGTTAAAATGCATGATTCATGGAAGCCGGTTTTGAATGAAGAATTTGAAAAACCATATTTCAGCGAACTAATTAATTTTGTAAAATCTGAATATACTACTAAGGTATGTTATCCAAAAGGGAGTCAGATCTTTTCAGCTTTCGATCATTGCCATTTCGATCAGGTAAAAGTGGTTATTATCGGTCAGGATCCTTATCACGGCCCTAATCAGGCCAATGGTTTGTGCTTTTCTGTAAATGATGGAATTCCCTTTCCTCCTTCTTTATATAATATTTTTAAGGAAATCGAAACAGACTTGGGTAAACCACTTCCTAAAACCGGTAATTTAGAGCGATGGGCAGATCAGGGTGTTTTTCTTTTAAATGCAACCTTAACAGTCCGACAGTCAGAAGCCGGAAGCCATCAGGGAAAAGGCTGGGAAAAATTTACAGACGCTGTTATCAAACAAATTTCCGATAAAAAAGAAAATGTTGTTTTCCTGCTTTGGGGAGGTTTTGCTCAAAAGAAAGCAACTTTGATTGACGCTTCAAAACATCAAATTCTAAAATCAGGACATCCTTCGCCTTTAAGTGCAAACAGAGGCTTTTGGTTTGGAAATAAGCATTTTAGCCAGACAAATGCTTTTCTGAAAGCAAAAGGTCTGAAAGAAATTGAGTGGTAGTATTATATAGGTCATAAGTTTTTTTTGAATCCATAATCGATTTTCCCAAAGAATTAAAAAAAGGGATTATCTTTGCACCACATTCAACACAAACAAAGTTTCATGAGTTCAGATTCTAGCAAAAGGTACGCGCAAAGAGGTGTTTCGGCATCAAAAGAAGACGTACACAACGCCATAAAAAATATTGATAAAGGTTTATTTCCACAAGCTTTCTGTAAAATTGTTCCTGATTATTTAACACAGGACGAAGAACACTGCCTGATTATGCACGCTGATGGCGCTGGTACAAAATCGTCTTTGGCCTATATGTACTGGAAAGAAACCGGAGATATTTCAGTTTGGAAAGGAATCGCTCAGGATGCTTTGATTATGAATATTGATGATTTATTATGTGTTGGGGCAACCGATAATATTTTGCTTTCTTCTACAATTGGAAGAAATAAAAACTTAATTCCTGCCGAAGTTATTTCAGCAATCATCAACGGAACCGAAGAATTAATCAACGAATTAAAATCTTTTGGCGTAACGATTCATTCAACTGGTGGAGAAACAGCTGACATTGGCGATGTAGTTCGTACTATTATTGTAGATTCGACTGTTACAGCCCGTATGAAACGCTCGGATGTTGTCGATAATGCAAATATTAAAGCGGGTGACGTAATTGTTGGTTTGGCTTCTTTTGGTCAGGCGACTTATGAAAAAAGTTATAACGGCGGAATGGGAAGTAATGGCCTAACATCTGCAAGACATGATGTTTTCGGAAAATATTTAGCTAAAAAATATCCTGAAAGTTTTGATGCAGCAGTTCCAGACGAATTGATTTATTCTGGTCAGGTTAATTTGACTGATGAGGTTGAAAACTCTCCAATAAATGCAGGTCAATTGGTTCTTTCTCCAACAAGGACTTATGCGCCAATCATCAAGAAAATTTTAGACACATATACTCCAGCCGATATTCACGGAATGGTGCATTGCAGTGGAGGAGCACAAACTAAGATTTTACATTTCGTTCAAAATTTACACATTATAAAAGACAATTTATTCCCGGTTCCACCATTGTTCAAACTAATTCAGGAACAATCAAAAACAGACTGGAAAGAAATGTACCAGGTTTTCAACTGCGGTCACCGTATGGAAATCTATGTTCCTGAAAATATTGCTCAGGATATTATCGCGATTTCAAAATCATTCAATGTCGATGCGCAAATCGTAGGAAGAGTAGAAGCTGCTGATGCCAAAAAACTGACCATCAAAAGCGAATACGGAACTTTCGAATATTAAAATATATAACCATTAGCTTTTTTAGGAGCTAATCCCGCTATTCGCTTTATCTTTTGTGGCGAACACCGCCACAAAAGGATGCCGCTGCTATCGGGGCTAAAAACACGACCTCGTTATGTATGAACTGCTTTTTTGGAGATATTTAGACGAAATTTACCTTAACAATCAGGAAGTTTATGAAGCTTTACTTGAAAAGCAGGAAGTTGATGGTCTTGAAATTCTCCCTGTCCAGATAATCCTGAATCGAATTAATTCAGTTTTTTCACAATGGGAAAAAGTAGATGAAAACAGCTGGCAAAATAAAACGGGAAAGGGTGCTTTTCAAATTATAACCACACCTCAAAGCATCAAAATAGACTGCTACGGAGCCGAAGGCAAAACAATGAACAAACTGGTCGATGTACTGGAAGAATTCAAATGTCCTTTATATGATCCGCAAGTTCCGGAACGCTATGACGAAATGAGTGAGTAATTTTCTGCTTCAATAATCTTAAATTCTTTTTCAAAAAATATCTTTGTGAATCTTTGCGATTATTTCGTGAGTCTTTGTGGAATAGGTACTACGAAAAGTTATAAGATTCTTTAAAAAATATAGTATGCCATCAGATTTCAATTTTACAGAAAATATAGTTTTAGAAGATGATTTCGTTTTATTACGACCTTTACAGGAATCAGATGTCGAAAATTTATTAGAAATCTCCATCAACGAACCCGAAACATGGAAATATTCTTTAGTAGGCGCCGATGGAAAAGAAAATCTCATCAATTATATTCGGTCTGCTGTAAAAGCAAGAGAGGCTAAAAACGAATTTCCTTTTATCATTTTCGATAAAAAATCTCAAAAATATGCAGGCTCAACTCGTTTTTACGATATAAACTTAGATTTTAAGACACTTCAGTTAGGATATACCTGGTATGGTTCTGCTTTTAGGGGAACCGGACTTAATAAACATTGCAAATTTTTATTACTTCAATTCGCATTTGAAACGCTTGGATTGGAAAGGGTAGAATTTCGTGCAGACAATAATAACGAAAGAAGTATTGCGGCAATGAAAAGTATTGGCTGTAAAGTCGAAGGTGTTTTGAGAAGTCATATGCCAACTGCAAATAGTGAAGTCCGTCGTGATTCTATTGTTTTGAGTATTCTAAAAAACGAATGGTTTGAGGAAGTCAAAGAAAAACTAAAACAAAAATTGAAGAGTTTATAAAAACTTCACGAAATTTACATTTTAAAAATTAATAACGAATATGAAAATAAATCTAAAATCAGGAATTGATAAATTGCTTTTCGGAATGAAGCAAAATGATGTGACAGCAGCTTTAGGAAAACCTGATAAGAATTACAAGGATGAAGACGATAATGTCATTTTTGTTTACCATGCACATAAAATTAGATTAACATTTTATCAGGAAGAAGATTTTAAATTAGGATATGTTGTTGCTTCCAGTAATGATCTCGAGGTTTTCGGATTTAAGTTAATAGGTAGAAAAATTGTAGATGTAAAAAAAGACATGGCAACTAAAGGAATTACAAAATATACTCAGGAAACTTTTGATACTTTCGAAAACTATTTCAATGAAGACAATTGGTTTATTCTGCAAACTGAATTCGAAGAAGTTGTAAAATTCGAAATAGGAGCTATAATTAATGATAAAGATGAATTCGATTGGAAGTTTCCTGTTAAGAAATAATATTGTTTAATATTATAAATTCGAATCCCGATAGTTGCTTCAACCATCGGGATTTTTTTACATATATATAAGTATGATAATTTTGAATCTCATTCCTGCTGTATGTTTCAGTTTTTTCCTGACCGAATTGCTCTTTATAAATGATTACTGCTTTTATGGGTGCTAAAAAACTGTTTCCAGAAGAAGTTATAAGGTTAAGGCACGAATTTTAAAGATTAAAAAATTACCTGAAAGCGATTGAAAAGTTAATAAATGTATAATAACGACAATTGAAAACGTGTGTAATTTGTCAAAACAGCATCTAAATAATGAAAATCCTTACATTTTATTAAAAAAAGTTCAAAATGTAAACGATGTTTTATCAGCGAGTTAAGGGAAAAGGGTTGAAAAAGATGGAAAAAATATAAAAAAAAGGGTTGTAAATGTAAATAGATGTGCTACTTTTGCACCCGCAACAGCGAAGGCGTTCATCGAAATACTGACAAGAATAAGGAATCGAGGTTTTAGAAATAAAACAAAAAAAAGATTCAAAAAAGCTTGTGAGATTTGAAAATGCTTTTTACATTTGCACCCCGCAAAACACGGAAGTTCATTGAGAGACTGGTAGGAAAAACGAAGAGATTGAGATTGAAAAAATTTCAAAAAAAAACTTTAAATTTTTCTTGCAGGAAACAAAAAGAATTTCTACTTTTGCACCCGCTTTGAAACACAAGCGAAAATAAAAAGAAGATACGTTCGTAGACATATTGAATTGACAGCCGTCTTAACAGAGATGTTAAGGCAAAAGAAATAAGAGTAATGGAATCGTTAGATTCGAAAAAGAACCGATAGATATTCGTCGTGATATAATATTAAAATATACGATGAAGAGTTTGATCCTGGCTCAGGATGAACGCTAGCGGCAGGCTTAACACATGCAAGTCGAGGGGTATAGCACTTCGGTGCTAGAGACCGGCGCACGGGTGCGTAACGCGTATGCAATCTACCTTTTACAGGGGGATAGCCCAGAGAAATTTGGATTAATACCCCATGGTATAGTGAGTTGGCATCAACCTACTATTAAAGTCACAACGGTAAAAGATGAGCATGCGTCCCATTAGCTAGATGGTAAGGTAACGGCTTACCATGGCAACGATGGGTAGGGGTCCTGAGAGGGAGATCCCCCACACTGGTACTGAGACACGGACCAGACTCCTACGGGAGGCAGCAGTGAGGAATATTGGACAATGGGCGCAAGCCTGATCCAGCCATGCCGCGTGCAGGATGACGGTCCTATGGATTGTAAACTGCTTTTATACGAGAAGAAACACTGATTCGTGAATCAGCTTGACGGTATCGTAAGAATAAGGATCGGCTAACTCCGTGCCAGCAGCCGCGGTAATACGGAGGATCCAAGCGTTATCCGGAATCATTGGGTTTAA
Source organism: Flavobacterium flavigenum (assembly GCF_027111255.2). NCBI lineage: Bacteria > Pseudomonadati > Bacteroidota > Flavobacteriia > Flavobacteriales > Flavobacteriaceae > Flavobacterium > Flavobacterium flavigenum. Next base: position 5,328,417 of record NZ_CP114285.2, read on the forward strand.
AGGGTCCGTAGGCGGTCTAGTAAGTCAGTGGTGAAAGCCCATCGCTCAACGGTGGAACGGCCATTGATACTGCTGGACTTGAATTATTAGGAAGTAACTAGAATATGTAGTGTAGCGGTGAAATGCTTAGAGATTACATGGAATACCAATTGCGAAGGCAGGTTACTACTAATGGATTGACGCTGATGGACGAAAGCGTGGGTAGCGAACAGGATTAGATACCCTGGTAGTCCACGCCGTAAACGATGGATACTAGCTGTTGGGGGCAACTTCAGTGGCTAAGCGAAAGTGATAAGTATCCCACCTGGGGAGTACGAACGCAAGTTTGAAACTCAAAGGAATTGACGGGGGCCCGCACAAGCGGTGGAGCATGTGGTTTAATTCGATGATACGCGAGGAACCTTACCAAGGCTTAAATGTAGTTTGACCGGTTTGGAAACAGATCTTTCGCAAGACAAATTACAAGGTGCTGCATGGTTGTCGTCAGCTCGTGCCGTGAGGTGTCAGGTTAAGTCCTATAACGAGCGCAACCCCTGTTGTTAGTTGCCAGCGAGTCATGTCGGGAACTCTAACAAGACTGCCAGTGCAAACTGTGAGGAAGGTGGGGATGACGTCAAATCATCACGGCCCTTACGCCTTGGGCTACACACGTGCTACAATGGCCGGTACAGAGAGCAGCCACTGGGCGACCAGGAGCGAATCTACAAAGCCGGTCACAGTTCGGATCGGAGTCTGCAACTCGACTCCGTGAAGCTGGAATCGCTAGTAATCGGATATCAGCCATGATCCGGTGAATACGTTCCCGGGCCTTGTACACACCGCCCGTCAAGCCATGGAAGCTGGGGGTGCCTGAAGTCGGTGACCGCAAGGAGCTGCCTAGGGTAAAACTGGTAACTAGGGCTAAGTCGTAACAAGGTAGCCGTACCGGAAGGTGCGGCTGGAACACCTCCTTTCTAGAGCCCCATATGTTAGTGGCAACACACGTTGGGGATAAAAGATGGATATTTTGAAGTTTCTGAATCGTAAGGTTCGATTACTCTTGCTGTTAATTTAAAAAAATAATGAAAATTAAGTAAAAACAGAGTCTCGTAGCTCAGCTGGTTAGAGTACTACACTGATAATGTAGGGGTCGGCAGTTCGAGTCTGCCCGGGACTACTCTTTTAACTTAAAAAAGGAAATTTTAGAGGTTGAGGCCTTATGAGCAATAATTCATAACTCATAACTAATAACTCATCACTAAGAAAATGGGGGATTAGCTCAGCTGGCTAGAGCGCCTGCCTTGCACGCAGGAGGTCAACGGTTCGACTCCGTTATTCTCCACGAAACTATCATGAAAATGGTAAGTTAAAGTTCATTGACATATTGAGATAAGAAAAATTTAAAAAGTAGAAAGCGTTTTTTGTTTTTGTAGTAATACAAAGAGCAAAAAACAAAAAAAAACGGTCATTCTTAATTGAATGATTGGTACAATAAGCAAAATAAGGGCGTATGGGGGATGCCTAGGCTCTCAGAGGCGATGAAGGGCGTGATAAGCTGCGAAAAGCTGCGGGTATGGGCACACACCATTTGATCCGCAGATACCCGAATGGGGCAACCCACTATGTTGAAGACATAGTACACCGATAGGTGGGCAAACCCGCTGAACTGAAACATCTAAGTAGGCGGAGGAGAAGAAAACAAAAGTGATTCCGTAAGTAGTGGCGAGCGAACGCGGATTAGCCCAAACCAATTTTGTTACGGCATGATTGGGGTTGTAGGACCACGATATTTTATGTACACGGAACCGGAACTGACTGGAAAGTCGGGCCATAGAGGGTGATAGCCCCGTATGGGTAACAAGTATAATAGATAGTGGTATCCTGAGTAGGGCGGGGCACGTGAAACCCTGTCTGAATTTGGCGGGACCATCCGCTAAGGCTAAATACTCCTGAGAGACCGATAGTGAACCAGTACCGTGAGGGAAAGGTGAAAAGAACCGTGAATAACGGAGTGAAATAGATCCTGAAACCATACGCTTACAAGCGGTCGGAGCCCTTTCGTGGGGTGACGGCGTGCCTTTTGCATAATGAGCCTACGAGTTAACGTTGCTGGCAAGGTTAAGTGGTTAAGCCACGGATCCGTAGCGAAAGCGAGTCTGAATAGGGCGCTTTAGTCAGTAGTGTTAGACGCGAAACCGTGTGATCTACCCATGGGCAGGTTGAAGCTGTGGTAACACACAGTGGAGGACCGAACCGGTTGACGTTGAAAAGTCTTCGGATGACCTGTGGGTAGGGGTGAAAGGCCAATCAAACTCGGAAATAGCTCGTACTCCCCGAAATGCATTTAGGTGCAGCGTTATTTTAGTTATATAGAGGTAGAGCTACTGATTGGATGCGGGGGCTTCACCGCCTACCAATTCCTGACAAACTCCGAATGCTATATAATGATTGATAACAGTGAGGGCTTGGGTGCTAAGGTCCAAGTCCGAGAGGGAAAGAACCCAGACCATCAGCTAAGGTCCCCAAATATATGCTAAGTTGAAAGAACGAGGTTTGTCTGCCCAGACAGCTAGGATGTTGGCTTGGAAGCAGCCATTCATTTAAAGAGTGCGTAACAGCTCACTAGTCGAGCGGACGAGCATGGATAATAATCGGGCATAAGCATATTACCGAAGCTATGGATTTACAAGCAATTGTAAGTGGTAGGGGAGCATTCCAGCAGGGTTGAAGGTGTATCGTAAGGTATGCTGGACTGGCTGGAAAAGAAAATGTAGGCATAAGTAACGATAATGCGGGCGAGAAACCCGCACACCGAAAAACTAAGGTTTCCACAGCTATGCTAATCAGCTGTGGGTTAGTCTGGTCCTAAGGCGAACCCGAAAGGGACAGTCGATGGCCAACGGGTTAATATTCCCGTACTACTAATTACTGTGATGGGGTGACGGAGTGATGAAAGCGCCGCGAACTGACGGAATAGTTCGTTAAAGTACCTAGCTATAAGACCTGTAGGCAAATCCGCAGGTTTTGGTGAAATACGATAGTACTCGGAGTCTTCGGACAAAGAGATAGTGCGCCTAAGGGCTTCCAAGAAAAACCTCTAAACTTCAGGTAATTAGTACCAGTACCGTAAACCGACACAGGTAGTTGAGGAGAGAATCCTAAGGTGCTCGAGAGATTCATGGCTAAGGAATTAGGCAAAATAGACCCGTAACTTCGGGAGAAGGGTCGCCCCGAGCAATCGGGGCCGCAGTGAAGAGGTCCAGGCGACTGTTTATCAAAAACACAGGGCTCTGCAAAATCGTAAGATGAAGTATAGGGCCTGACACCTGCCCGGTGCTGGAAGGTTAAGAGGAGATGTTATCTTCGGAGAAGCATTGAATTGAAGCCCCAGTAAACGGCGGCCGTAACTATAACGGTCCTAAGGTAGCGAAATTCCTTGTCGGGTAAGTTCCGACCTGCACGAATGGTGTAACGATCTGGACACTGTCTCAGCCATGAGCTCGGTGAAATTGTAGTAACGGTGAAGATGCCGTTTACCCGCAGTGGGACGAAAAGACCCTGTGCACCTTTACTATAGCTTAGTATTGACCTTGGATAAATGATGTGTAGGATAGGTTGGAGACTATGAAGCGGCGTCGCCAGGCGTTGTGGAGTCATTGTTGAAATACAACCCTTTGTTTATCTGAGGCCTAACCCCGTGTTGCGGGGGACAGTGCTTGGTGGGTAGTTTGACTGGGGTGGTCGCCTCCAAAAGAGTAACGGAGGCTTCTAAAGGTTCCCTCAGTACGCTTGGTAACCGTGCGTAGAGTGCAATGGCATAAGGGAGCTTGACTGAGAGACATACAGGTCGATCAGGTACGAAAGTAGAGCATAGTGATCCGGTGGTTCCGCATGGAAGGGCCATCGCTCAAAGGATAAAAGGTACGCCGGGGATAACAGGCTGATCTCCCCCAAGAGCTCATATCGACGGGGGGGTTTGGCACCTCGATGTCGGCTCGTCACATCCTGGGGCTGGAGAAGGTCCCAAGGGTTGGGCTGTTCGCCCATTAAAGTGGCACGCGAGCTGGGTTCAGAACGTCGTGAGACAGTTCGGTCTCTATCTACTGTGGGCGTTAGAAATTTGAGTGGATCTGATTCTAGTACGAGAGGACCGAATTGGACTAACCTCTAGTGTATCTGTTGTCCCGCCAGGGGCACCGCAGAGTAGCTACGTTGGGAAGGGATAAGCGCTGAAAGCATATAAGCGCGAAACCCACCACAAGATGAGATTTCTTTTAAGGATCGTGGAAGATGACCACGTTGATAGGCTATAGATGTAAAGGCAGTAATGTCATAGTCGAGTAGTACTAATAATCCGTAAGCTTATGTACACCCTTTTCCTCCTGTCCAAAAGACGGGAGGGAGAAACTTTCTAAACTATTTATATTTTTTATCTCAGTATGTTAAGATATTTGCTCGACGCGAGCGGTTATAAGTCAGGTGTTATAAGTGAAAACTAAAAACAATAAACTACAAACCAAAAACCTTAAGGTGGTTATTGCGGCGGGGCTCACCTCTTCCCATCCCGAACAGAGAAGTTAAGCCCGCCTGCGCAGATGGTACTGCAGTTTTGTGGGAGAGTATGTCGTCGCCTTTCTTTAAGAACCCTATTCTGAAAATGAATAGGGTTTTTTGTTTTATAAAAGTTTCTGATTTTGAGTTAGAAATACATAATTAAATGAATTGAATGTTTACTTTTGTTATAAATTTCAAATTTATATTAATGAAAAGTTATATTATTACTTTTATCTTTCTATTTATAGTTTTTACTTCCAATGCACAAGGACTTCTTAATAAGTTAGAAAAAACGTTTACCCATCAGGATACTTTGAGAGGAAGTATAACAAAAGAAAGGGCATGGTGGGATTTAAAATATTATCATTTGGATATAAAGGTAAATCCGGTTGATAAAACTATTTCGGGTTCAAATAAAGTTCGATATACAGTTTTAAGCGAGTATAGCAAAATGCAAATTGATTTGCAGGAACCAATGCAGATATATAAAGTCACCCAAGATGGAAAAGAATTAAAATTTGAAAGAAATGGAAATGTTTTTTTTATTGAGTTGATTGCAAATCAGAAAGTGGGAGAAATTAAAGAAATTATTGTTTCATTTGGGGGAAAACCTAAAGAAGCAGTTAATCCGCCATGGGATGGAGGAATTACCTGGAAAAAAGACAAAAATGGGAAAGACTTTATAGCCTCATCATGTCAGGGATTAGGGGCCAGTGTTTGGTGGCCATGTAAAGATCATATGTATGATGAAGTAGAAGACATGTTGATTAGTGTAAATGTTCCGGGAGATTTGACCGATGTTTCAAATGGAAGATTAAAAAGTATCAAAAAACAAAAAGATGGTACAAGGACATTTAACTGGTACATTTCTAATCCTATTAATAATTATGGTGTAAATATAAATATTGGTGATTATGTAAACTTTTCTGAGAAATATAAAGGTGAAAATGGTAATTTAGACTGTAACTATCATGTTTTGAGTTACAATTTAGCCTTAGCTAAAAAACAATTTAAAGATGTTCCAAAAATGTTGAAAGCTTTTGAAAACTGGTTTGGACCATATCCTTTTTATGAAGATAGTTATAAATTGGTTGAAGCACCTTATCTGGGAATGGAGCATCAAAGTAGTGTTACCTATGGGAATCAGTACAAAAATGGATATTTAGGGCGTGATTTGAGCGGAACTGGCTGGGGACTAAAATTCGATTTTATTATTATTCATGAATCAGGGCATGAATGGTTTGCAAATAATATTACCTACAAAGATATTGCAGATATGTGGATTCATGAGAGTTTTACTAATTACTCAGAGAGTCTTTTTCTTGAATATTATTATGGAAAAGAGGCAGGGGCAGAATATGTTATAGGATGCAGAAAAAATATTGAAAATGACATTCCAATTATAGGACACTATGATGTAAATAATGAAGGGTCGGGTGATATGTATCCAAAAGGTGCAAACATGCTGCACATGATTCGTCAGGTAATTAATGATGATGCGAGATGGAAATCTATTTTAAGAGGTCTGAACAGTACATTTTATCATCAGACAGTTACATCTAAGCAAATTGAAGATTATATTAATAATCAGTCTGGAATTAATTTCAACAGGGTATTTGCACAATATTTAACCACGACTAAAATTCCGGTTTTAGAATATATATTTAAAGACGGATCTTTTGGCTACCATTGGTCTAATTGTGTGGCTAAATTTGATATGCCGATAAAAGTAAGACTAAACGGAATTGACACTTGGTTAAAACCAACAACAGAATGGAAATCTCAGAAAACTACAAACGATCAGAAAACAATTGAAGTAAGTAAAGATTTTTATGTGACTGCATCTAATATTATAGAATAGAAACAAAAAACCGATAAATTTAACTTATCGGTTTTTTATTTTATAGATTTTTTGATTTCTTTTATCTAATCTTAGATAGCTGTTACAATAGCAAGAAAATCATCTGCTTTTAATGCCGCTCCTCCAATTAAACCGCCGTCTACATCAGGTTTAGAGAAGATTTCTTTTGCATTTTCCGGTTTAACTGAACCACCATATAATATAGAAACTTCATCAGCAATATTATTTCCAAAAGCTTTACGAATTGTTTCTCTAATAAATTCATGCATTTCCTGTGCCTGCTCAGGAGAAGCTGTTTCACCTGTACCAATAGCCCAAACTGGCTCATAAGCCAAAACTACATTTGACCATGATTCTTTTGAAATGTGAAATAATCCATCAAGTAATTGATTTTCAACAATATTAAAATGATTGCCTGATTGACGGTCTTTCAATTCTTCTCCAAAACAAAAAATAACGGTCATCTCATGTTTTAAAGCTGTGTCAACTTTATTAGCAATCAAAGCATCAGTTTCATTAAAAATAGCTCTGCGTTCAGAGTGACCTAATATTACGGTATCAACTCCAACACTTTTTAACATATCAGCAGAAATTTCTCCAGTAAAAGCTCCGCCTTCAGCCTGATGAACGTTTTGAGCTGAAACCCCTATAGTAGTATTTTTTAATTTATTAACTGCAGCTGCTAAATTTACAAACGTTGGTGCTACAATAACCTGAGCATTTGTTTTTGCTGGTATTTTTGTAATTAATTCGTTTAATAATTCTTCGGTTTGACTAGCATTCTTATGCATTTTCCAGTTTCCCGCAACAATTTGTTTTCTCATTTTGGATAGTTATTAATTTTTTGTTTTTTATAAATTTTAAAGATTGTTTTAAATTGAAATTAATCTATTTCAGATTTTTTAATGTTTCATTGATTTTATCAAAATCGGTTTCAATGGCACGATATGTTACAATTTTTCCTGTTTTGTCAAGTATAATGTATCTTGGGATCCAGTCTAAATCTATTGCCTTTCCAAAAACACCTTTCATCCCGTCATTCATCATATAATGATCACCATTTAATTGATGTTTTTCAATTCCGGCTTTCCATTTCTCAGCTGTTTTATCTGCGGAAATAAATAAATAGGAAACATTAGGATTGTTGGTTTGAAGTTCTTTTAGTTTAGGCATTGCCTTTATACAATCACTGCACCATGAGGCCCAAACTTCAATTACTAAAGTTTTTCCTTTATACTTTTTTAAAATATCTTTGAATGCAACCTGATTTTCATTTGTAGATAATAATTTTTCAGATAGAGTTGCTTCAGAAAAATTCTGTTTGTCTGCTTTTTGAGCGTTCGTACATGAAAAAGTAGCGATAGCTAAAAGTAATATAACTAATTGTTTCATTTTTATATGTTTTCAACAAAGTTAAACAAACAAATTGAAACAGAAATGCTGAATATTAAAATTCAGAAAAGACTCAATTTTGCATTCAAAAAAACAAAAATTGTTTATTAGAGAAAAAATGAAATCGTAATAGTAATACATTATATTTTATTTTTTTGATAATTCTATAAATCAAACCGATAGCAAAAGATTGGTTATTAGTTTTTTTATTTGGGAAAAAATGAAAAACAAACGTCAAAATGTCTCTTGGTAGTAAAAAAATGTAACTTTTGAAGAGTTGATTATGTAATATTAATTGTATCACATATTTTCAAATTAGCTATATTTGCATGTAATTTAAACTTAGAGTATGACTAGGATAATTACACTTTTCTGTTTTCTGATAGTACAATTTAATTTTTCTCAATCAGCCGGAAATTATTTAGAAAAAATCAGAACTAATGAGGCTGCCTTAACTGCATTTTTTCAACAAATGCCGAAAGGAGGCGATTTACACCACCATTTTTCAGGATCTGTTTATGCTGAACCTCTTTTAGAAAGAGTAATTGCCGAAGATTTTTATCTGAATTTAGAAACGATGGAAGTTTCCAAAACAAAACCTAAAAATGGAAATTGGGAAACTTTCTCATCATTAAAAAACACAGGAAAACTTTCTTTTTATAAACAGCAGATAATGCAAACGTGGTCTGCTAAAGACTTTAACGGTGTTTCCGTACCTTCTGATGATTTGTTTTTTGATTCTTTTCAAAAGTTTTCCCCCGCAATCGAAGGACATTTTGCAGAAGGTTTGACAGAACTTAAAAACCGTGCACTTTCTGAAAATGTAAGTTATATTGAAACACAATTGGCTATTATTCCTTGTGATATGAAAGTTGATGATCTAAATGATTTCAACTTGAAACTTCGCCAGGGTGCCATTCAAAAAGATGAAAAAGCGGTTTTAAAACTTCTTGACGATTTGTATAAAAACATAGAGAAAAGAAATGCTAAAAAATATGCCGAAGATTTTAATAGCAATTTTATAGCAAAGCTTCACAAAGATTTAAAAATTGATGATGAACGATTTACAATGCGTTATCAAAATTTTGTATTACGTTTCATGGAACCTGTTGATTTGTTTAAAAACCTAAGTATTGCTTTTATTTCTGCAAATGAAAGTAAACTCGTTGCCGGTGTAAATATTGTCTCTCCTGAAGACGGCGAAACTTCCATGAAAGATTATTGGCTTCATATGGAGATGTTTAAATATTGTCATTCACGTTTTCCTGATGTAAAATATACACTTCATGCTGGTGAACTGACATTGGGACTCGTACAGCCCGAAGAATTAACGTGGCATATTAATTCGGCAATTTATGTTGCTGGGGCTAATAGAATTGGGCACGGAGTTGATATTGCTTATGAAGCAAATTCGTATGATCTACTTCGTTATATGTCAAAAAATAATATTCCCATTGAAATTAATTTAGCCAGTAACGAATTTATTCTCAAAGTAAAAGAGAGCAGGCATCCTTTTACACTTTATAAAGAGTTTAATGTGCCAATTGTAATTAGTACAGATGATGCGGGAATTCTAAGAACTAATATGACAGAACAATATGTTTTACTGGCAAAAAGATATCCGGATGTCTCATACGAAACGATAAAGCAATATGTTTACAATAGTATTAATTACGGTTTTATCCAGGATGCATCTGTAAAAAAAGAGTTACTGAAAGATTTAGATATGAGATTTAAAATCTTTGAAAATCAATTTTCTAAAAATTAAGATTTTAAATTTGAACCCATTTTGAAAATGAATTATATTTATTCAAATGAACATTAGACTTATCGCCATTGGCAAAACCGATAATAAATCATTACAAACTTTAATTGACGATTATACAAAAAGACTGTCGTTTTATATCAAATTTGATTTAGAGATTATTCCTGATATTAAGAATGTAAAGAACTTATCCGAAAGTCAGCAAAAAGAAAAAGAAGGAGAGTTGATATTATCTAAATTAACGCCAACAGACCAACTCATTTTATTGGATGAAAACGGGAAAAATTTCTCTAGTGTTGGTTTTTCGGAAGAGTTGCAGAAGAAGATGAATTCTGGAATTAAAACACTGGTTTTTGTAATCGGCGGACCGTATGGATTTTCAGAAACGGTTTATGGCAAGGCACAAGGTAAAATTTCGCTTTCACTAATGACTTTTTCACATCAGATGGTGCGTTTATTTTTTATTGAACAATTATACAGAGGTTTTACAATTTTAAGAAATGAACCCTATCATCATCAATAAAACAAATCATTGATTATTTATTAATGAAGATTCAGTGATGTTTATAAGAAAAAATAAATAAATTAGCTCCTTCAAAACCATAACCATGACAAACTTACCCAAAGGGAGTAAAAAATTATTGAATGCCTGGGCCTTTTATGATTGGGCTAATTCAGTTTATACACTTACCATTGCTTCGGCAGTATTTCCCATTTTTTATGAAGCCTTATTTTCTGATCGAGGACATTATATAAAAGTTTTTGGATTGGAATTGAAAAATTCAGCCCTGATTAGTTTTGTAACTGCATTTGCCTTTGTATTTGTAGCTGTTTTTTCGCCATTATTATCCGGTATTGCAGATTATGTTGGGAATAAAAAATCATTCATGAAATTTTTCTGCTATGTGGGAGCATTATCCTGCATGGGTTTGTATTGGTTTGATCTTGAAAATATTTACATCGGGTTATTGTTTTATTTTTTGGGTCTAATTGGTTATTGGGGAAGCTTGGTTTTCTATAATTCTTATTTGCCGGATATTGCATTTCCTGAACAGCAGGATAAAATTAGTGCCAAAGGATATTCTTTAGGGTATATTGGAAGTGTAATTTTACTGATTGTTAATTTAATAATGATTATGGGCGCCGCTAACGATGAAGCAAAGATGCAAGCTATGCGATATTCATTTGTTATGGTAGGAGTTTGGTGGATTTTGTTTAGCCAATATACCTATTATTTTTTGCCTAAAGGAAATAAAGAAACAAATCAAAAATTATCAAAACAAATTGTTTTTAATGGGTTTAAAGAATTAAAGAAGGTGTGGGCAATATTGCAAGATAATATTCCTTTAAAAAGATATTTAGGTGGTTTTTTCGTATCGAGTATGGCGGTTCAGACTGTAATGTTGGTAGCGACTTATTTTGGAGCACAGGAAATTCAGTGGTCATCTAAAGAAGAAAGTACCATCGGTTTGATTATTTGTATCTTGATCATACAGCTAGTTGCTGTAATTGGCGCTGTTTTGACTTCTAGGGCTTCGGAAAAATTTGGAAATATTCCAACCTTAATCGGAATCAATATTATCTGGGCAGTTTTTTGTGCTCTGGCCTTTTTTATTACTTTACCAATACATTTTTATGTAATGGCTACGGTTGTCGGATTTGTAATGGGAGGAATTCAGGCTTTGTCGCGCTCAACGTACTCAAAATTATTGCCTGAAACTGAAGATACAGCATCATTTTTTAGCTTTTATGATGTAGCTGAAAAAATAGGAATCGTTATTGGAATGTGTCTTTATGGAATTATAGATCAAATTACAGGAAGCCCTCGTTTGGCAATTGTATTTTTAGCAGCTTTTTTTGTAATTGCTATTTTTCTTTTAAGAAGAGTACATAAAAAATAATCAGTAAATGACATTTCAGCCTAAACGCAATTATAATACATTTGATTCTTGCGTTTTTTATTTAAAATTTAAGTAAACAATAATTGTTAATGACGGTTCAATATTTCCTTGATAAAGAATATAATAATATCATTTATGATAGGGATGGAGCCAATTTTAAGGAATTTGAATGCTGTGTTTTTAATAATTGCAATTTTTCTGCCTGTACTTTTTTAGCCGTTACATTTATTGACTGCGTTTTTAATGATTGCACTTTTTCTGAAGCAAAGATTAATTATGTGGCTTTTAGAACAGTAACTTTTAATCGGTGTGAAATAAAAGAGGTGAATTTCGCCATGTGCGACAAACTCATTTTCGAAATTCATTTTAACGAATGCGTGTTAGATTTTTCAAAATTTTATACCTTGAAAATAAAAGGAACAACATTCACAAACTGCAGTTTAATTGCAGTTGATTTTATGGCTGCTGATGTTACAAGTGTACTTTTTGATAATTGTGATTTGTATCGGTCTGAATTTGACAAAGCAATAGCGAATAAAGCAGATTTTAAGACCAGTTATAATTATACTATCGATCCATCCAAAACAAAACTTAAAAAAGCTGTTTTTGCCTTAAAAGAAGTAAAAGGTTTGTTGTTTAAGCATGATGTAATTGTAAGCTGATCACAGTTTTTTCTCCATTACATAATCTTCCATTACATATCCGTTTCCAATATCAATATTAACTTCATCGATAATTTCAAAACCTATTTTTGTATAAAAACTTAATGCCGAATTGAATCGGTTTACGTTTAAGGAAAGAGCGGTTGAATGATTTTTCAAAGCCAGTTTTTTAATTTCTTCAATTACTTTTTTACCAATACCTTTTCCTTGTGTTTCGGGCAAAAGATATATTTTATGAATTCGGGTTAAAGGTTCATTTTTATAATGATGCTCAATTCCGATAAAACCTAAAGTTGTTTCATCTTCTGAAATCAAATAAAATAATTGCTCTTTTTTCTCGATTTGAATGATTAAAGCTTCGTCAGAATAAATTAAATCCAGCATGTAATCTAATTGTTCTTTTGATAGAATTTTGCCGTAGGTTATTGGCCAGGTTGTATGTGCAATGTTTTGAATTTTAGTAATATCTTCAATTGATGCGTCAGTAATTTTAATCATAACTTTATTTTGTGAAAATCTGATTTTCCTGTTCGCTTACGCGGATAAAAGTGGTTCTTTTTGTCAATTCTTTTAGTCTGGAAGCTCCCACATAGGTACAGGTGCTGCGCAAACCGCCCAAAATATCTAAAACTGTGTTGATGACATTGCCTTTAAACGGAACCTGAACTGTTTTTCCTTCACTGGCTCTGTATTCAGCTACTCCTCCGGCATGTTTGTCCATTGCAGTTGCAGAGCTCATTCCGTAAAATTGTTTGAATTTTTCGCCTTTTATTTCGATCAGTTTACCACCGTTTTCTGTGTGTCCGGCCAGCATTCCGCCAAGCATTACAAAGTCTGAACCTGCACCAAAAGCTTTGGCAACATCACCGGGAGTTGTACATCCTCCATCGCTAATGATATGTCCGCCTAAGCCATGAGCGGCATCGGCACATTCAATGATAGCCGAGAGTTGTGGATAACCCACACCGGTTTTTACACGGGTGGTACAAACTGATCCGGGACCAATTCCGACCTTGACGATATCTGCTCCGGCTAATAATAATTCTTCTGTCATTTCGCCAGTTACTACATTTCCTGCAATAATCACTTTATCTGGATATTGTTGGCGGGTTTGTTTTAAAAACTGCACAAAATGTTCTGAATATCCATTGGCTACATCAATACAAATAAATTTCAATAACGGATTGGCTTTAATAATTTCTGCAATTTTTGAAGCATCTTCTTTTCCTGTTCCGGTGCTAATAGCAATGTAATTATAGAAATCAGGAGATACGTTTTGTAGAAAATTATTCCATTCCTGAGGCGAATAATGTTTATGGATAGCAGTAAATAGCTTTTCTTTAGCTAAAACAGCAGCCATTTCAAAAGTGCCTACAGTATCCATATTTGCTGCCATAATTGGAATTCCTGTCCATCCTGCTGAACTGTGCAAAAAATTAAAATTTCTTTCTAAAGATACTTCAGCCCTGCTTTTTAACGTCGATCTTTTGGGTCTGATCATGACATCTTTAAAGCCTAATTTAAGATCGGTTTCTATTCTCATGAATTTCCAAATTTTTGTTACTTTCAAATATATTAATTTTGAAAGTGACATGGTTTATAGCAACACTAAAACTAATCCTTAGTTATTAACATCGTAAAAAATAATAACTCAGAAATTTGAATGATGTTTTGTTTTTCCTTTTAGTAAAATGAATTTCTTTTGTTTTTTAAGATAAACAGAAAACGGTTTATAGTTAATTACTTATATTTGTCGTCTTAAAAAAATACCAGAAATAGTGAATCATATCAATAAGTTAAAAATATTCAATGACCCGATTTATGGCTTTATTTCTATTCCGAATGAGCTTATTTATGATTTAATCCAGCATCCGTATTTTCAGCGTTTGAGACGTATTTCTCAAATGGGATTGTCGTATTTGGTTTACCCAGGGGCTAATCATACACGTTTTCATCATGCTTTGGGCTGTATGCATTTGATGCAAAAGGCAATTGAAACACTTCGTTTTAAGGGAGTTGCTATTTCAGGTGATGAAGAGTGCGCTTTATTGATTGCTATTTTACTGCATGATATTGGTCATGGACCTTTCTCGCATGCAATGGAAAAGAGTATTGTAGAAGATGTTAACCATGAATCCATTTCATTATTGTTTATGAATCAGCTAAACAATGAATTTGATGGAAAGCTGAGTTTGGCAATTCAGGTTTTTAAAGGAGAATACCACAGAAAGTTCATGCTGCAATTGATTTCGAGCCAGCTGGATATGGATAGAATGGATTATTTAAAACGCGATAGTTTTTACACCGGAGTTGCAGAGGGAAATGTCAATTCTGAGCGTCTGATCCAGATGATGAATGTTGAAAACGATGTTTTAGTTATAGAAGAAAAAGGGATTTATTCAGTAGAAAAATTTCTATTATCAAGAAGATTAATGTACTGGCAGGCTTATTTGCATAAAACAAGTCTGGTAGCCGAATTAATTTTGATGAAAGTACTGAAAAGAGCTAAGGAATTAACATTGAAAGGAATTAAATTGCCTTGTAGTGAGCCTCTTTTATATTTCATGCAAAATAAGATTTCACTTGAAAATTTTGATGCTGAAAAATTAGATTTATTTTCTCAGTTAGATGATTTTGATATTATTAGCGCTTTGAAAGCATGGCAGAAGCATAATGATTTTATATTGTCTACTTTGAGTAAAATGATCATTAACAGGGATTTATTGAAAATTAAAATGAGTGCTGATAAAATTCCAATGGAGGAATCTCAGGCAATGAAAGAAGAATTTGCGGAAGAACATAATATTTCCCAGCTCGAGGCAGGCTATTTTATTTTTAGAGGAAAAATTAAAAATCAGGCTTACAGTAAAGAAGCAGAACCTATACGAATTTTGAAAAAAGATAAAACAATTGAAGATGTTGTTGAGGCATCTGACCAGTTGAATTTGAAATCGTTATCTAAATTGGTGACAAAATATTATATCTGTTTTCCAAAACAACTTATCTAAAATTAACATTTAAAACCTATTTTTTATATTTTTGTCGGGATGAAATTTACAGCAGAACAAATAGCAGGAATTTTAGAAGGAGAAGTTGTTGGTGATCCCAATGCAGAAGTTTCCCGGCTTTCTAAAATAGAAGAAGGAGAGGAAGGTTCTCTTACTTTCCTGGCAAATCCTAAATATATTAACTACATCTATACAACAAAAGCATCTATTACAATTGTTAATGATTCTTTTGTTCCGGAATCTGAAATTACGACCACTTTAATTAAAGTTGAAGATGCTTATGCGTCTTTTTCAAAACTTTTGGAATTTTATAATCAGGTTAAATTAAATAAAAACGGAATCGAGAAACATGCTTTTCTAACTGAAGGTACTAAATATGGTGAGAACATGTATTTGGGAAGTTTTAGTTATGTAGGTCAAAATGTAACTTTGGGTAATAATGTAAAAATATATCCAAACAGTTTTATTGGCGATAATGTTGTTATTGGTGATAATGTATATATTTTTGCAGGCGCTAAAATTTACTCTGAAACCATAATTGGTAATAATTGTACGATTCATTCTGGGAGTATCATTGGAGCTGATGGTTTTGGTTTTGCCCCAAATGAAGATGGTGAGTATACCAAAGTTCCGCAAATTGGGAATGTTATTATAGAAGATAATGTAGATATTGGTGCCAATACTACAATAGACAGGGCAACACTGGGGTCTACAATTATTAGAAAAGGAGTAAAATTAGATAATCAGATCCAGATTGCACATAACGTAGAGATTGGCAGGAATACTGTTATCGCAGCTCAATCAGGGGTTGCAGGCTCAACAAAAATTGGTGAAAACTGTATGATTGGAGGTCAGGTAGGTATTGCAGGACACTTAGTAATAGGAAATAATGTTCGCGTGCAGGCACAGTCAGGAATTGGCAGAAACATTAAAGATGACGAAGTTTTGCAGGGAAGTCCAACTTTTGGTTATAGTGATTTTAGTAAATCTTATGTGCATTTTAAGAACTTGCCTAAGATTGTTGCCGAATTAGAAGAATTAAAGAAACAAATAATAAACCCAAAAAATGGAAATAATGGTTAAACAGAAGACCATCAAGAATGAAATTTCACTAACAGGAGTTGGATTACATACTGGAAAAGAAGTTACTATGACTTTTAAACCTGCTCCGATTAATAATGGTTTCACTTTTGTTAGGATTGATTTGCAAGGTCAGCCAATAATTGAGGCAGATGCCAATTATGTTGTTAACACACAAAGAGGTACTAATTTAGAGAAATTAGGTGTGAAAATTCAAACTCCTGAACACGTTTTAGCGGCATTAGTAGGGTGTGATCTGGATAACGTTATTATAGAATTAAATGCTTCAGAACTACCTATTATGGATGGTTCTTCAAAATATTTTGTTGAGGCTATTGAAAAAGCCGGTATCGAAGAGCAGGATGCAAAACGTAATGTTTATGTAGTAAAAGAGGTAATTTCATTTACTGATGAGGCTACAGGTAGTGAGATTTTAGTTATGCCAAGTGATGATTATCAGGTTACTACAATGGTAGATTTTGGAACTAAAGTTTTAGGTACTCAAAATGCAACATTAAAAAGCATTTCTGATTTTAAAGATGAAATTTCAAACTCGAGAACGTTTAGCTTTTTACACGAATTAGAATCTTTATTAGAAAACGGACTGATAAAAGGTGGCGATTTAAATAACGCTATTGTTTACGTAGATAAAGAGATTTCTGATTCTACGATGGAGAGTCTTAAAAAAGCCTTCGGAAAAGATGAGATTTCTGTTAAACCAAACGGTGTTCTTGATAATCTGACTTTACATTATCCAAACGAAGCTGCAAGGCATAAACTGTTGGATGTTATTGGTGATTTATCTTTGATTGGAGTTAGAATTCAGGGAAAAATTATTGCTAATAAACCTGGGCATTATGTAAATACTCAATTTGCAAAAAAATTAGCAAAAATTATAAAAATAGAGCAGAGAAACCATATTCCGGTTTATGATTTAAATCAGGAGCCTTTGATGGATATCCATAAAATCATGGCTGTTTTGCCTCACAGACCTCCATTTTTGTTAATTGACAGAATTATTGAAATGTCATCAAGTCATGTAGTGGGATTGAAAAATGTTACCATGAATGAAAATTTCTTTGTGGGTCATTTTCCTGATGCTCCTGTAATGCCAGGGGTATTAATTGTTGAAGCAATGGCACAGACAGGTGGGATTTTAGTTTTAAGTACAGTTCCGGATCCTGAAAATTATTTGACATATTTTATGAAAATAGATAATGTTAAATTTAAACACAAAGTTTTACCAGGAGATACTCTAATATTCAAGTGTGATTTGATTTCTCCTATCAGAAGAGGAATATGTCATATGCAGGCAAATGCTTATGCAAACGGAAAATTAGTAGCTGAAGCAGAATTAATGGCTCAAATTGCGAAAAAACAATAATTAATCAAAATTATTGTTTACGTTTGTTGCCTAAATTAGACTATTTATTAAAATATAAAAAATACAGATGAATCAACCATTAGCATATGTTCATCCTGGCGCTAAAATCGCTAAAAACGTTGTAATTGAGCCTTTTACAACAATTCATAATAATGTTGTTATTGGTGATGGTACCTGGATAGGTTCAAATGTAACTATCATGGAAGGTGCGAGAATTGGTAAAAATTGTAACATTTTTCCAGGTGCTGTAATTTCAGCAGTTCCTCAGGATTTAAAATTCGGAGGGGAAGATTCCCTGGCTATAATTGGAGATAATTGTACAATAAGAGAATGTGTAACTATAAATAGAGGAACAATAGCTTCTGGACAGACAGTTATTGGTAATAATTGTTTGATTATGGCAACCGCACACATAGCTCATGACTGCCATGTAGGTAATAATGCTATTATTGTTAATGGAGTTCTTTTAGGAGGTCATGTTACTATTGGTAATTATGCCATAATTGGAGGTTTGTCTGCAGTTCACCAATTTATTAGTGTTGGAGATCATGCTATGATTTCCGGAGGATCGTTATTAAGAAAAGATGTTCCGCCATATACCAAAGCTGCAAAAGAACCTTTATCCTATGTTGGTATTAACTCAGTAGGACTAAGGAGAAGAGGTTTTTCAACCGAAAAAATTAGAGAGATACAGGATATCTACAGAATTTTATACCAAAAAAATTATAATACTACTCAGGCACTGAGTATTATAGAAGCAGAAATGGAAGCTACTCCTGAAAGAGATGAAATTTTAGATTTTATCAGAAATTCATCAAGAGGTGTAATGAAAGGATATTCAGGGAATTACTAAATAAAATTTATTCGGCAATTTGTATCGCTTAATCTTAATCGAAACAATTGATGAATACAAATACTAAATAAAAAACAAAAAAATGGCATCTACATCAGATATTAGAAACGGATTGTGTATTAAATTTAATCACGATATTTATAAAATCATTGAATTTCTTCACGTAAAACCAGGAAAAGGACCAGCTTTCGTAAGAACAAAATTAAAAAGTTTAACTTCAGGAAAAGTATTAGATAATACTTTTTCAGCAGGTCACAAAATTGACGTTATTAGAGTTGAAACACATACATTTCAATTTTTATATCCGGAAGGCGATGAGTTTCATTTTATGAATGCTGAAACATTTGAGCAGATTTCTTTAAATAAAAATATTCTTGATGCCCCGGATTTATTGAAAGAAGGAACAAATGTAATGGTTCAGATCAACACAGAAACAGATTTACCGTTATCAGTAGATATGCCTGCATCTGTAGTTCTGGAAGTTACTTATGCTGAACCAGGTGTAAAAGGTAACACAGCAACAAATGCAACGAAATCTGCTACGGTTGAGACAGGAGCAACAATAAATGTTCCGCTGTTTATCAATGAAGGTGATAAAATAAAAATAGATACTGCTTCAGGTTCTTATATGGAGCGTGTAAAAGAGTAATTTTTTAATTGATATAATTTGGCAATGAGTCAGTTAGGTAATTTGTGAATCGGCATAATTTTGTATATTCACATTCTAATTGACTCATTTCTAATTAGTACATTTTCTAATTATAAAATATGAAATTTCCAAAGGTTCACTCTTTACTAGAAATTGCAAATTTGCTTAACTGCGAATTTATTGGTGATCAAAACTTTCCGGTTGCAGGTATGAATGAGATACATGTGGTTGAAGCTGGGGATATTGTTTTTGTAGACCATCCAAAATATTATGATAAAGCTTTACAATCTGCTGCAACAATTGTCTTAATCAATAAGAAGGTAGATTGCCCGGAAGGTAAAGCACTTTTAATTTCTGACGATCCTTTCAGGGATTTTAATATCCTTACAAAACATTTCAGGCCTTTTCAATTTTCTAATGTTGCTATTGCTTCATCTGCTAGAATTGGAGAAGGAACTGTTATTCAGCCGAATTCTTTTGTTGGAAACCATGTTACAATTGGCAAAAACTGTCTGATACATTCAAATGTTTCTATTTACGATCATACTGTAATTGGGGATAACGTTATTATACATGCCGGAACTATTTTAGGAGCTGATGCATTTTATTATAAAAAGCGTCCGGAAGGTTTTGATCAGTTGATTTCAGGAGGAAGAGTTGTTATTGAAGACAATGTTGGTATTGGTGCTCTTTGTACAATTGACAAAGGTGTATCAGGGGATACAACTATTGGTGAAGGAACAAAAATTGATAATCAGGTGCATGTTGGACATGATTCTGTTATAGGTAAAAAGTGTTTAATCGCTTCTCAAACAGGTATTGCAGGATGTGTAATCATTGAGGATGAAGTAACGCTTTGGGGACAGGTTGGAACTACCAGCGGAATTACAATTGGTGCAAAAGCTGTAGTTATGGGACAAACAGGTGTCACTAAATCGATAGAAGGTGGAAAATCTTATTTTGGAACTCCAATAGAGGAGTCGAGGGAAAAATTGAAACAGTTAGCCAATATCAAAAAAATTCCTGAAATTTTAAGTAAATTGAAATAACTATGTCTATCAAAGAGTTTGTTCAAAAATTTTATAAATCGGATGCCCTGATTGATAGTGAAATTTTTAAAACCTATCTGCATCCTGATGTTATCATTGAATGGAATAGCAGCAAAGGTTTAATCCATATGGATTACGATTCTATAATACAAATGGCAAATGAATTAAACCGTGCTTATGTTCGTTCAAAAGTAAGGATTACTCATATAATTGCCGAAGATGATTTGGTTTCAGTCCGTTACTCCCATTATGTAAAAACCATCGAAAATCCTCGTGAAGAAATGTTATTAGCCCATTTTTTTACAATTTGGCAGATAAAAGACGGTAAATTATATCGTGGTTATCAAATGAGTCAATTTTCGTGATATTTTTTGCCGATAAAAAAGGTGAAAATAAGTTACAAAACCTTACTTTTGCATCACAATTTTAAAAACTACATAAAATATATATCATGAGTGTTTTAGTTAATAAAGATTCCAAAATAATTGTTCAGGGATTTACAGGTAGCGAAGGAACTTTCCACGCTTCTCAAATGATTGAGTACGGTACTAATGTTGTAGGTGGTGTAACTCCTGGAAAAGGAGGAACTAGCCATTTAGATCGTCCGGTTTTTAACACAGTAAAAGATGCTGTAGATCAGGCTGGAGCTGATACATCGATCATTTTTGTTCCGCCAGCTTTTGCTGCTGATGCAATTATGGAAGCTGCTGACGCTGGAATTAAAGTAATCATTGCTATTACAGAAGGAATTCCTGTAGCAGATATGATTAAAGCAAATAATTATGTTAAAGAAAGAAACTCAAGATTAATCGGACCAAACTGTCCTGGAATTATTACTCCGGGTGAGGCTAAAGTTGGTATTATGCCAGGTTTTGTTTTCAAAAAAGGTTCAGTTGGTATCGTTTCTAAATCAGGAACTTTAACTTATGAAGCTGCTGACCAGGTTGTAAAACAAGGTTTAGGAATCACTACTGCAATTGGTATTGGTGGTGACCCAATTATTGGAACTACAACTAAAGAAGCTGTAGAATTATTAATGAACGATCCTGAAACTGAAATCATCATCATGATTGGTGAAATTGGAGGTCAATTAGAAGCTGATGCTGCTAAATGGGTTAAAGCTGATGGTAACCGTAAACCAGTTGTTGGTTTTATCGCAGGAGAAACTGCTCCAGCTGGTAGAACAATGGGTCACGCAGGTGCTATTGTTGGTGGTTCTGATGATACAGCTGCTGCTAAAAAACAAATTATGAGAGACAACGGAATACATGTTGTTGATTCGCCAGCTGAAATTGGTAAAAAAGTAAAAGAAGTACTTGGATAATAATTTCAATACTTAAAATAATAAATGTAAAAAGTCTCAATATTTAGTTGAGACTTTTTTACATTTTAAAAGGCTGAGGTATAAAACTAAAAACTTAGCATCTCAGAACCTCAGTATCTTAGAAGCTTAAAAAAATAATATGAGTAAAGAATTAAAAAAGTTTAAAGTAAGCAGCAGTTTTACTTTTACTGTAGAAGATAGTTTAGAGCAAGTTTGCAATGCCCCGGAATCCGGAGCCGGAATATTTGTGGTTTATGCTGTTGAAGGTGATGCGAAAGAATTAATCATGGTAGGTTCTACAGGAACTGTTCAAAATGACGGAACATTAAAAAGTAAAAATGGCGGCTTGTACGATAAAATTGTAAATGGTCATCAGTTTGCAAAAACCGGAAGAAAATATTCATGGCCGGCACAAATGAAGTTGGAGAATATCTCAGCTTTAGAAGTAGTTTGGTATGAAACATTCAACGCTGATACAAAAGGAATTCCAACAACTGTTGAAGGGCAGGTTTTGCAGAATTTCTTAGATGAAAATGCAAAATTGCCAAGATGGAATGTAGCTTTTTAAAATTCAACATTAATAAATTCATAAAAAAAAACCTTGCTAAATAGTAGTAAGGTTTTTTTTTGCGCATAGAATAAGAAAAGCTAAAAAGTTTAAATATAAGGTTACTTTTTTGTAAAAAAATTGGTTTTAAATTTCAGGGTTCATATATTTATAAAACAAAAACTAAATATAATGTTAAATTATTGTTTTGTTTTTGTGATTTACACATATTATTTAATGTTGAATTGACTTAAGTTGTAATAATTTTTTAGGATAATTACACAATTGTGAATTCTACAAATATTTCAATATAAATAAAAAATATTTATGAAGACCTTAATCTTACCATTAGATGCCCACGATGATCATAAACTCTGGAACAAGCTTAAAAGGGGTGATGAAAGGTCATTTTCTTTACTTTTTGAAAAATATTATGGAGATTTAATTCATTATGGAAATTCA
The DNA here is from genome assembly GCF_027111255.2 of Flavobacterium flavigenum. Classification (NCBI taxonomy): domain Bacteria; kingdom Pseudomonadati; phylum Bacteroidota; class Flavobacteriia; order Flavobacteriales; family Flavobacteriaceae; genus Flavobacterium; species Flavobacterium flavigenum. The sequence goes on from NZ_CP114285.2 coordinate 5,350,887, forward strand.
TTTTCACCTTTTACAGAAAAGGTTCAGGATTGTGTGCAGGATGTATTTGCAGATATTTGGCTCTATCGGGAATCCTTGCAGGAACCCAAAGTTGTAAAAGCTTATTTGTTATCAAGCGTCCGAAAAAGGATTGCACGATTGTATAAACGTGACCATATTTTTAAAAAAATCACAAACACAGATTCAATTGAATTTCTTTTTGATTTTTCGGTAGAACATGAACTTATTGATGATGAAGCTACTGCAGAAAATGTGCTTTATCTCAATAAATTACTAAATGAATTGCCTTCACGCCAAAAAGAAGCATTATTTTTAAGATACAACCAAGGATTATCAGTCGAACAAATTGCAGAAATGTTAGATGTGAATTATCAATCGGCAAATAATCTTTTACACCGCGGTTTACTTAAGCTTCGCCAGGAATGGAAGGGAAGCTTTTCTATTCTGGTGTTACTTTCCTCTGGGATTATTTAAAATTATCTTAAAAAAATTAAAAAAAAATCATAAATAGGTGAGTATATAATAAAAAAACTGTCCTCTATGTTTTTGTAACCTTATTCTATAGATGCAAAAACGTAATTATTATATCGAAATTGAAGATTTTTTAGCCGATCCGTCATTTCAGTTGTGGGTTTTGTCCAAAATTGATGATCAAGGTTGGGAAGAATGGACTTTAGAAAATCAGCAAAGGGCAAAATTGGTTGAAGATGCCAGACTTTTATTGTTGGCAATGAAAGTACCGACCAATAAAATTTCTTACTCAGAGCTTACTACTGCATTACAATCAACCTGGATCAAGATTGAAGAAAAAGAGAATCGAAACAAAAGCATAATAGACAAATCATTTAAGTATTTAAAGATGTATTGGGGTAGTATTGCCGCTACTTTATTTTTTGCATTTTTATCACTTTGGTTTTATCATAATACATTTGATAGTGATCATACTATTGTCACATATAAGGAACTTGTAGAAGAAAATAATGAAGGGCTCGTTGAGCAGACGAATAATTCTAATAAACCACAAATAATTACTTTGTCAGATGGCAGTTCAGTTTTATTACAGCCAAACAGTAAATTAAGTTACCCTAAAATCTTTACCGGAAATCAAAGAAAAGTGTATTTATCGGGGGAAGGTTTTTTTGAAATTAGTAAAAACCCCAAAAAGCCTTTCCTTGTTTATGCTAACGAAATTATTACAAAAGTTGTTGGTACTAGTTTTAGGGTAAGGGCTTATTCAGATCAGCCGAATGTTGAAGTACTTGTACGAACCGGTAAAGTTAAGGTAAGCTCAAATGAATTGACAGGAAATTCAAAGCAAGAGGTTGTTTTATTACCTAATGAAGCCTTACGTTTTTTAAGAAAAGATCTGATTTTTAATAAAATAAACAATATAACAGAGGATAAATCATTAGTTAGTAATGTTGGCAATATTGAACAATTAAGTTTTGAATTTACCGATATTCCGGTAGGACAGATTCTTAGAACAATAGAACAAGCCTATCTGGTTGAAATTGATTTTCCTAAAGATAAATTAAAAGATTGTCATTTAACCACTTCATTAAGTGATCAGCCGTTATCAGAAAAACTTAAAATTATTTGCAAGAGTATTGGCAATGATACGAGTTTTGAGATGAATGGAAATCAAATTGTAATATCATCTCAAGGCTGTAATTAAGTTTTGATAATGAATATGTATAATAAATAAATAATAATCAACTTGCTGCCTATGTAAAAAAAACAAAAGTGCCGAAATGCTGTAACATATTCGACACTTATAAAAATTAAATAAATCTCTGTAAAGATTTATTTATTGCGTTCTAAAAATACACGTGAATAGTATTAATCAAAACAAACCAAAATTATGAAAAAACCAGTTGTGAAACAACGATTACTCCATCGAATCATGAAAATAACGCTATTTCAGTTCGTCTTAGCACTTGTGTTTTCAAGTGTTACCATGGCAAACAGTGTGATTGGACAAAGAAAACTAGATACGAAAGTTACCATTGCAGTTGAGAATTTAAGTTTGGATAATACGTTGTCTAAACTTGAAAAATCTGCACACGTGAAATTTTCATACAATTCAAGATTGCCACAGCTAAGTCAAAAAGTTAGTATTGAGGCAAATCAGGAAACTCTGGAAAGTATTCTGAACAGAATTTTGAAGCCATTCAATATTACTTATGCAGAAATAAGCAATCAGATTATTTTGCAAAAAAACACAAAATTAGATGGTTTTTCTACAGATGAATCACATACATCCTTATTTGAAATATTGTCAGCCGGACCTATTATAAAAGGAAAAGTTACAGATATAAATGGTAGCCCTCTTCCTGGGGCAACAATACTTGCAAAAGGTACTAAAATAGCTGTACTGACTGATTTTGATGGAAATTTTTCTATAGAAATGCCTGCTAATAGCAATCAGTTAGTAATTTCTTATGTAGGTTTTGAAACCAAAGAAATTGGAATAGAAGATACTTCTCCCACTATTGTTTTAAATGAAGCAGGACAGAACTTAAAAGAAGTTATTGTTACAACTGGATATGAAAAAACTTCCAAAAGGACTTTTACAGGAGCGATTAGTAAAATCTCAGCTGCTGAACTAAAAGTTGACGGAGTCGTGGATGTGAGTAGAATGATTGAAGGAAAAGCTGCTGGTGTTACCGTTCAAAACATTACAGGAACTTTTGGTACAGCACCTAAAATCACAGTCCGTGGATCTTCTTCCATTTTTGGAGATACCAAACCATTATGGGTAATTGATGGAGTAGTACAGGAAGATATTATCAACTTAACATTTGCAGACTTAGCATCTGGTAACTCTGAAACTTTATTAAGTTCATCCATTGCGGGTTTAAATGCAAATGATATCCAAAGTATTGAAATTTTGAAAGATGCTTCTGCGACTTCTATCTATGGATCAAGATCTTTAAATGGAGTTGTGGTTATTTCTACAAAACAAGGTCGTAGAGATTCTCCTTTAAAAGTAAGTTATTCATTAGAGCAAACTGTTAGAGCTGTTCCAAATTACAGTCAATACGACATTCTGAATTCTCAGGAATCTATGAGTATTTTTAAAGAAATGGAAGCTAAAGGATATTTAGATTTACCTTCAACTGTAAATGGAAGATATGGGGGCGCCTATAATATTTTAGGCAGGGCTATCAATACTTATGTGCCAGAAACGGATAGTTATTTAGTTAATAACGATCCTGTTAGTCGTAATAATTTCTTAAAGAAATACGAACTGGCAAATACGGATTGGTTTAGTGTTTTATTCAGGCCATCTATTACGCAAAATCACTCTTTGAGTTTCTCTGGTGGTGGAAAAAACAATACATTTTATGCATCTTTAGGATATTATACAGATCCGGGATGGACTATTGCCGATGATGTTAAACAAATTTCATCAAATATTAAGGGCACATTTTATGTAAATGACAGATTAAATGTTACGCTTTCTACAATGGCTTCTGTTCGTGATCAAGGAGCACCAGGAAGTTATGAAAGTGAAAAAGATGTTGTTTTTGGAAAAGTAACGCGTGATTTTGATATCAATCCATTTAATTATGTATTAAATACAAGTAGAACTTTAAGACCATATGATGAAAATGGAGATTTAGAGTACTACAGAAATAACTGGGCTAAAATGAATATTATCAATGAATTGGAGAATAATTTCATGGAAATTCAAGTTAAAGACATCCGTTTTCAATTGGATTTGGATTACAAAATTAATCCCCATTTGAATTATAATTTAACGGGTTCTGCTCGTTTTGCAAATACAAGTCGGGAGCATAAAATTATGGAGAATTCAAACGTAGTTGGAGCTTATAAAGCTGGTACGCCGGATGGTGAAGATGGAGTAAATACATTAGTAAGGGATGCTAATATCTTTTTATATCAGGATCCTAATGATTTAACAGCTCCTAAAGTTTCTGTTTTACCAAATGGAGGTTTTTTAAGAAAATTTACTAATGACTTAACTTCTTATAATTTAAGAAATAGTGTTAATTACAGAAACATATTTAATGATAAACATGAATTAGAAGGTTTATTTGGTACTGAGTTAAGAGTGGTTGACAGAAGCAGTGATAATTTTACTGCCGCCGGCTTACAATATGACAGAGGTCTGACTGCATTTACTGACCCTAGAATTATTGAAAAAATCATCAACGGAGGAGATTCTTATTATGGTTTTAATGAAGAAAAAGAAAGAACAGTAGGTTTCTTCGGAAAAATAGGATATACATACGATCGTCGTTATACTGCTTCTGTTACAGGGCGTTATGATGGATCAAACAGACAAGGAAACAGTAATTCTTCAAGATGGTTGCCAACATATACTTTTAGTGGAAAATGGAATGTGGCTGAAGAAAAATTCATGAAAAATATTGCGTCTGTAAATACTTTGGCATTAAGAGCTTCTTACGGACTTACTGCAACTGCAGGACCTGCAACAAACTCTTTGGCAATTTACAAGAGTTATATAACAGATCGTTTTAATCTTGATGACAGAGAAACCGGAATTCAGATTGATGAGTTACAAAATGGAAGTTTGACTTGGGAAAAACAATTTGAAACTAACATAGGTCTTGATCTTGGAATGTTTAACAATAGATTTCAATTAACGACAGATATTTACAGTCGTAAAGCATTTGATTTAGTTGATTATGTAATTACTTCCGGAATTGGTGGTCAAAGAATCAGACAAGGAAATAATGCTGATATGGAAACTAAAGGTTTAGAAATTGGCTTTACAACTAAAAATATTGATAGCAAAGACTTTAAATGGTCTACAACTCTTAATTTTTCTGTTTACAAACAACAAATTACAAAGCTAGAAAACACACCTACAGCATTTGATTTAATAGATGCAAATGGAGGTAACACACTTGGTCATCCTAGAAATTCATTGTATTCATACCAATTTACTGGTCTGAACAATCAAGGTTTACCAACTTTCATAATGGCTGATGGGGAAACAGATAATGTTACAGGGGCAAATTTTCAGGACAATTTAAATGTTACAAAGTATTTAAAATATGAAGGATCTATTGAGCCAAACAAATCAATAGGTTTAGCAAATACGTTTACTTATAAAAATTGGTCTTTATACGTGTTTTTTGTTGGATCAGGAGGAAACAAAGTTCGTTTAAATCCAGTTTATGATAGTACTTATGATGATTTAACAGTTTTCACAAAGGACTTTACCAACCGATGGATAAATCCTGGAGATGAGAATTTTACAAATGTTCCTGTTATTGCAGATAAACGTCTGAATGCAAATTATGGTGGAGAACGTACATTAGCAAGAGCATATAATACATATAACTATTCAGATGTGCGTATCGCTGATGGAGATTTTGTGAGACTAAAAAACATATCATTGAGTTGGGAATTTCCAAGTGATTTCAAGAGAAAATTAGGGCTTAGCACTTTTACATTAAAAGGTTCAGCAGTTAATCCCTGGCTAATTTACTCTGACAAGAGATTAAACGGTCAGGATCCTGAATTTCGTAATTCAGGAGGAGTAGCTTTACCGGTAACATCTCAATATACTTTTACTTTAAACCTTTCATTTTAATAGTTAAGATTATGAAAAACTTAAAAATAGCATTATCCCTATTAATACTTTTAAGTATTAGTAGCTGTGATGATTTCTTGTCTGAGAAACCAGATAACAGAACAGAAATAGATACTCCGGATAAAATTTCTGAATTATTAGTAAATGCCTATCCTCAAATGAGTTATTTTGATATTGCAGAAACAATGTCAGATAACGTTTTTGATAGTGGTATGGCAGAAACATTACTAAAAAATCAACAAAACTATAATTGGGAAATTCAGACAGAAACTACAGATATTGACACTCAGGCCTACTATTGGGATGCTTGTTATAAAGCAATTGCACATGCAAATAAAGCGCTTGAAGCAATTGATCAGCTTGGAAATACAGTTGCTTTAAATCCGCAAAAAGGAGAAGCATTACTAGCGAGAGCATATTCTCACTTTATGTTGGTTTCTCTTTGGTCTAAACGTTATAATCCTGCTACTGCTGCTACTGATTTAGGAATTCCTTATGTTACAAAACCTGAAACAGAATTATTGACAAAATACAAACGAAATACTGTGAAAGAGGTTTTCGATTTTATTCAGAAAGATATTGAAGAGGGTTTACCATTAGTAACCAACGATTACAAAGAACCTAAGTTTCATTTTAATGTGAGCGCAGCCAAAGCCTTTGCAAGTAGATTTTATTTAATAAAAGGTGATTGGGACAAAGTTATTGAAGTGTCTAATGATTTAGGTTCCAGACCAGTTGGTAAATTGAGAGATTATTTTTCATATGAATCAATACCTGTTAATTCACAAAGATTAAACTATGCAACTAGTAATGCTGAAACGAACTTATTAATCGTCTCTGCAAATTCTATTATAAGCAGATCTTACTATTCAAACCGTTTTTATCTTTCAGGTTCTCGTTATCCGGAAATTTTCGGTACAGCTACAAACCTTTTTGCTAAACCATGGTATTATAACTTTTATTCTTCAAATAGTAGTATAACAGTTTTTTTACCTAAGTTTTACGAATATTTTAAATATTCAAATGTAACAGCTGGTATTGGAGATCCTTATGTCGCAGAAGTTTTATTAAGTAACGATGAATTTTTCTTAAACAGGATTGAAGCACATGTAATGAAAGGCGATATAGCTTTAGCAAATGACGAGCTTGAATATTTTTTATCAACAAGAACTGTAGGTTATGTTGCTACAGATAAAATAACTGAAGCAAAAGTTGTAGCAAAATATCCTGTAATTGCTAATGAATTTACACCGTTTTATACAATGACTCCAGTACAGACATCATATATAAAAGCACTTGCAGAAACAAGACGTAGAGATTTCGTACATGAAGGGATGAGGTGGTTTGATGTAAAACGTTTTAACCTTGTAGTAAATCATGAAGCAGCTAATAGACCAACTAATATTTTAGCAAAAGATGATAACCGTAGAGCGTTACAAATCCCGCTTCATGCGTCAAGCACTGGTGTTGAGTTGAATCCAAGATAAATTTTAAAAGTAAATTGTTATGAAACTAATAAACTATAATAAAATAGCAATGTTAATTATGGTCTCAATGACTATAATTTCATGTGCGCACGATGATCAGCCGGGAGATAGTCAATTAGATTATACACAACCGATAAGAACAGATTTAGATAATTGGATAGCGTCTACATATTTGAATCCATACAATATTAATGTACAATATAAGTGGAACCAGAATACGGTTGATAACAGTCGTTATTTATTCCCTCCAACAATAAATAAAGTACAGCCAGCACTTGAGATTGTTGAAACAATATGGCTTAAAAGTTATTCAGAAATTGGTGGAGCAGATTTCGTAAAAAAGATTGCACCAAGAGAAATTGTTTTAGTTGGAGGAGTAAATTTAAACAGTGTAGGTACAAGAACCCTCGGTATAGCTGAAGGAGGACAACGAGTTACCTTATTTGAAACAGATTATATCGATCGATCTGATCGTGCTAATGTGTCAGAGTTTATCCATACTATTCAGCATGAGTATATTCATATATTAAATCAGCACAAACCTTTTGATGAGAAATCATGGTCGGCTTTAACACCTGGTGGATATACGGCTGATTGGTATAATTTTTCAATTCCTGTATCAAACGAAATTGGATTTATTACAAGTTATGCCAGATCAAATATTAATGAAGATTTTGCAGAAACAGCTTCAATGATGTTAATATATTCAAAGGCAGAATACGCTGCGTTTTTAGCTGGCATTAAAAGTCAAACTGCTTTGGCAGCATTAAAAGCAAAAGAAGCACTTGTTGTAAAATATTTTAAAGAAGCTTACAACATGGATTTTTATGCGTTAAGAGATGCAGCTGAAATAAACACAACTGCTGTTATAACCAATTAAAACGAAGTATTATGAAAATTAAAAACATATATAAGTTCTTGTTTGCAGCGTTTTTAGCATTGCAATTAAGCGCTTGCGATAACAATACAGACGCAGATCCAAAGTTTGATAAAACTCCTACGGAGCGTTTAAATGCCCAAATGGCAGAATTAAAACAAGTATTACTTTCTTCTCCGGAAGGATGGAAAGCAATCTATTTTACAGACAATACTATTTTAGGAGGCTATACTCATTTTTTTAAGTTTTTTGCTGATGGTACAGTTGAAATGTCTTCTGATTTTGATGAAGATCTAGATACCGATGTAACACAAAAAAGTGAATATCAGATACAATTAGGAAGTACCGTAAGTTTAACATTTACAACAAAAAACTGGATACATCTTTTGTCTGAATCAGATAATTATCCAATAGATGAATTGGAAGCAAAAGGATATTTGGGAGATTTTCAATTTTTGTATTACGGACAGGAAAATGGTCAGATTATTTTTAGGGCCAATAGAAATGGTCAGGAAATACGTTTTGTAAAAGCAACGAAAGAAGATAGGGATAATTTGTCTAAAAATTTTGACATGATTCCCAATGTAATAGGATCAGAAACAAGACCATTATTTAGGTTATTGGAAACAAATGACGGAACAACAAAACATCAGTTTGATTTTTCATTTTCGCCTATAACACGTTACGCAACTGCAAATTCAATCGAAACAGGTTATTCTGTAAGTTTTAATTTTGGTGTTGGTTATACTCCAACCGGAATTGTTGTGAATCCTGGTATACAAGTTGGAAGCCAAAAATTAACTGATTTCGTTTACAATGATGCTGATGGAAGTTTTACGGCTACAGGAACTGGAGGCGTATCAGCTTCCATTAAATATAGCAATGCGCCATTAGTATTAACAGATGATTATAAATTGTTATTGCCAGGAAGCGGGAATAATGTTTACGGTTACATTTATAATTTAACAAAATTTGAAGCCGCAAACTCTGCATTATTTTTGACTTTATTAGGGAATTCAGAACAGGCAGCAGGTGCAATGCTTTCAAGAGTACAACTATGGTTTAATAATGCTGATGGAAGTAATTATATTGAGTACAGATTTGCAGATGCAACAGGTGCAACGATAGCCAGAAGATACCATTACTTTACTTTAACTGTTAATACTGCTGATAAAAAAGTTACATTTACTCCAGGAGTTTGGAAATCAACTGCTACAGCTGCAGCACCAGCAATTGCAACGCCATCGTTTTTGAAAAATCTTGATGATCAGTTTATGAACCCTCAGGGATTGTATTTTGCAGAAACACCGGTTTCAGGTTATAGGGCATTTACGTTTACAAGTACAACAACTCCTTTTAGAATGGTTGCGTACTCGTTTCAATAATAAAAAGTTTAGTTTTAATTTTTTATTTTGAGAATAAGCAACTCTGTTTTTGAGTTGCTTATTCTCAAAAAAGTAAATAGTTAATTCATCTTAATAAATTTAAAATTTAAGCATTATGATAAAACAGTTTATTACACCAATAAATATTGCCTTCTTTCTATGGGGTTTGTTTCTCGTAACGATATCACTATTGTATGCGGAGTATACAAGATATTATTTATATCTCTCCATAATCCTAATCATTCCAATAATGACTTTGAGTCTTGTAAAACAGAGGAAGCAGGATAAACTTAATAACACAAAAGAGTTTCAATCATCAATTTACAGAATGCTGTTTATGGCAGTTGTAATGGTAGTTTTTTATTTTATAACAAAACAAAATTATATTTAAAAGAATATTTTGGTTATACCCTAGTTTTATTTTAAAGCAGCTCAATTTAGAGCTGCTTTTCTTTTTTATCAGATTATAAAATTAAATTGTATTGTTTTAAAAGGTTATTACAATTGCTATTTTTTTTAAAAAAGGAATTGTTCTATATTTGACAAGTCGTTTTTAGCCCTGATAGAAGCGGTATCCTTTTTAGCTGCTTTTTTTTGGCAGATAAAAAGATATAGCGGATAGCAGGATTAGCTACAAATAAATATTAAAATTAATTTTGAATATGAAATTACTAGAAGGAAAAGTAGCCATCATTACAGGCGCGAGCCGTGGAATTGGTAAAGGAATTGCCGAAGTTTTTGCTAAACATGGTGCCAATGTGGCCTTTACATACAGTTCATCTGTAGAATCAGCTCAGGCTCTGGAAACAGAATTGAACGGATTGGGAGTTAAAGCAAAAGGATACCAGTCAAATGCAGCGGATTTTAATGAAGCGCAGACTTTTGTTGACGCTGTTTTAGCAGATTTTGGAACAGTTGATATTTTGATTAACAATGCCGGTATTACAAAAGATAACTTATTAATGCGTATGTCTGAAGCTGATTTTGATCAGGTAATCGATGTCAATCTGAAATCGGTTTTTAATATGACAAAAGCAATTCAGAAAACCTTTTTGAAGCAACGTTCTGGTTCTATCGTTAATATTAGTTCTGTGGTAGGGGTTTCAGGAAATGCTGGACAAACCAACTATGCTGCTTCAAAAGCGGGAGCAATTGGTTTTACAAAATCAGTAGCTTTAGAGCTGGGGTCTCGTAATATTCGTTGCAATGCAATCGCTCCTGGATTTATCGAAACTGAAATGACGGCAAAATTACCGGAAGATGTAGTAAAAGGATGGAGAGACGGAATTCCGTTGAAACGTGGCGGAACTACTGAAGATGTTGCCAATGCATGTCTTTTCTTAGCCTCTGATATGAGTGCTTATGTTACCGGACAAGTGCTTAATGTTTGCGGAGGAATGCTTACTTAATATGTGAATAGTTTTATGGTTTGTTGTTTATCGTTCACAGCCAAAAACTATAAACTAACAACTATAAACAAAATAATATATGACTACAAACACGATTCTATTATTACTATTGTCTTTAGTAATAGCTGGTGGATTGTCGTATTTTCAATATTTTTATAAAGCCAAAAACCATTCGAATGTGAATGTGTTTTTGGCTTTTTTACGTTTTTTAATCATTTTCGGATTATTGGTGTTACTGATTAATCCTGTAATGACGAAAAATTCACTTCAGATTACCAAAACTCCTTTGGCTATTGCGGTAGATAATTCAAGTTCTATAACGGCTTTGAAGTCTGATAAAAAAGTTGCCGAATTATATCAGAAACTAATTTCTAACGCAGCACTTCAGGAAAAGTTTGAAATCCAGTCGTATCAGTTTGATACCGATTTTAAGCCTTCAGACAAATTTGATTTTAAAGGAAAACAAACCAATCTGGATGAGGTTGCTAAAAATTTAAAAAGCATCAATAAAAACCTGATTTTTCCAACGGTGATCATCACAGACGGAAATCAGACTACAGGAAACGATTATGTATATCGTTTTGATCCTGTCAATAAAGTTTATCCTTTGGTTGTGGGAGATACAACCACTTTTTTTGACTTAAAAATCAATCAGTTAAACGTTAATAAATACGCTTTTCATAAAAATAAATTTCCGGTTGAGGTTTTTCTACAATATGCAGGAACTAAAGCTGTAAACGCTGATTTTACGATTTCGCAGGGAAATTCAGTCTTAGCCCGAGAGAAAGTGTCTTTTTCGCCTTCTAAAAAAACAGCTTCTCTAAATATTTTGTTACCGGCTGATAAAGTTGGACTGCAGATTTTCAGGGCAAATGTTTCTTCTAACGTAAAAGAAAAAAACAGCTACAACAATATCAAAAACTTTGCAGTTGAAGTAATTGATCAAAAGTCAACTATTGCGATCGTTTCCACTATAAATCATCCGGATATAGGAGCTTTGAAACGTTCAATAGAAACAAATGCACAACGCAAAGTGATTTTGGCAAGACCTAATGAAATCGACAAATTAAATGAGGTATCAGTTTTGGTTTTGTATCAGCCAAATGGAGCTTTTAAACCTATTTTTGACAACAATAAACTGGCCGGGACGAATAGTTTTATCATTACCGGAAACAGTACCGATTTTAATTTCCTAAATCAAAAACAGCATAATCTGATTTTTAAAATGAGCGGTCAAAGGGAAGATTATTTAACCGAATTTCAGCCGCAGTTCAATTTGTTTGCGATTGAGAATATTGGTTTTGAAAACTTTCCGCCATTGCAGAACCTATTCGGGAGCGTTACAACCAGCGGAAATGTATCTGTTTTGCTTTCGTCTAAAATAAGAAACGTTTCAACCAATGCGCCTTTATTGGCTTTCGCCGAAAATCAGGGCAGAAGAACTGCTTTTCTTTTAGGGGAAAACAGCTGGAAATGGCGTTTGCAAAGCCATATCGACAATCAGTCGTTTGAAAAGTATGATGTTTTTGTCGATAAGATAATTCAGTTCCTGGCATCTTCGGCTTCGCGAAAATCATTGGTGGTAACACACGAAAGTTTTTATAATTCGGGTGAAGCGATTGTAATAAACGCACAATATTTCAATAAAAATTATGAGTTTGACGAAAAAGCAAGACTCACCATCACAGTTACAAATGCTGAAACCAAACAAGCCAAAAACTACGATTTGTTAAAAGGCAACAATTCTTTTTCAGTCAATTTAGACGGTCTCGCTGCCGGAAAATATAGTTTCACCGTAAAAGAATTAAACAGCAATACGGTTTATTCCAGCCGTTTTGAGATTTTGGATTTTGATATCGAAAAGCAATTTGTAAATCCGGATGTTCAAAAACTGAAACAACTGGCTTTGCAAACCAATGGAAAAGCTTTTTTCGAAAACCAGGCAGATGATTTAATTCACACTCTTTTAGAAAATAAGGAATATAAATCGATAGAAAAGAATATTGCTACTAAAACTCCATTAATTGATTGGGTTTGGTTGCTGGTTTTAATTGCCGCTTTATTGACTACTGAATGGTTTGTTAGGAAGTATAATGGGATGCTTTAAAAGACATAGGACTTAAAAGAAAAATAATTTTAACTATGGAAGCAAAAAAAATCATTATATTCTTTAGTCTTTTTTTTATAACTGTTTTTTCTTTTATTTACATTAATGCCATAAAGGAAAACAGAAAGAATTATCAGTTTGTAATTACCCGATTTAATGAAAGGCCAAATAGTATTACTTTCATTAATAATGATAATGAATTTACTCTTAGTAGATTCGATCCTCATGTGAAAGATATTGAAAAAGAGGATAGTTTAGTAAAGAAGTCTTTTTCAAAAAAGATTTATATTTATAGGAAGAATAAAAAGGATGGTAAATATTTTTTAATGTTTACACTAAATTATTTAGGGACGTTTCCAATAGATTGGCTATAATTTGTTAAAAAAAATTAGTAAACAATGGATTTCAGGCTAAAAGTATTTTATACCGTTGCACTCCGCCTTAATTTTACTAAAGCGGCAACGGAATTATACATTACCCAGCCGGCCGTTTCCAAACACATTCAGGAGCTCGAAGAAACCTATAAAACCAAGCTTTTTGAAAGAAACGGATCCAAAATTGCCTTAACTGCGGCAGGTGAAATTCTACTGAAGCATACCAAAAACATCTTCGAAGTCTATCGCGAAATAGACTTTGATATGAGTTCTTTCATCAATCAGCGTCAGGGATTATTGCGATTGGGTTCAAGTACCACCATTTCCCAATATATCATTTCACCGGTTTTAGCACGATTTCACCAAAAACAGCAGGATATCAAAGTCAACTTACTGAATGGAAACACGGAACAGATTGAAAATGCCCTGATCAATAAAGAAATCGAAATCGGAATTGTAGAAGGACAATCTAAAAATCAGTCGATTAAGTATGTTCCGTTTATTAAGGACGAACTGGTTTTGGTCTGCAACCGAAATCCTTTGGTAAAACAAAATGAAATTTCGCTGGAAGATTTAAAATCCATGAAATTCATTACGCGCGAACGTGGTTCCGGAACACTTGAAGTTATAGAATATGCGTTAAAACAAGTCGGTGTAAAATTAAGCGATTTACAAATCGAAATGCAGCTAGGAAATACAGAAAGTATCAAATCGTACCTGCTAAACTCAGACTGTTTTGCTTTTATGTCAATACACGCAGTAGGAAAGGAGCTTAAAAATAACGAATTAATCGTTTTAGATGTGGAAGGTTTATCTATCGAAAGATATTTTTACATTATTACATTACTAGGGAAATCCGATCCATTATCGGAGTTGTTTATTCAAAATATTTCATCTTATTATAATCTGAAGTTATAGTCGATTGTATTTTACGATTGGCGTTTTCGATATAAACGGCAGAACTTTGCAGGGTAATTATTAAGTACTCTATTTTGAAAACACAACAACATTCAGCGTCTCATTTAGTAGAAGTTAATCTTTTTCTTCAGCAGCTTATTTTTGGAGCAGTAATCGTTTTGTGTCTGCTTTCAGTTATTTCCCCGCCAATTGCTTTATTATTAGGTGTTCTGATCGTAAATGTTTTTGGGAATCCGTTTATAGCATTCAATCATAGAGCTATTACTTTTTTATTACAGTTTTCCGTAGTTGGTCTAGGTTTCGGAATGAACGCTTCATCAGCTATTTCAGCCGGTAAAGAAGGTTTTTTACTCACTATTTTGTCCATTTTCAGCACATTAATTTTTGGTACACTTTTAGGAAAATGGCTGAAAACCGATAGAAAAACATCGCACTTAATTTCGTGTGGAACGGCAATCTGCGGAGGAAGTGCCATTGCAGCCATTTCGCCAACAATCAAATCAAACGAAAATCAGACTTCAATAGCTTTGGGCGTGATTTTTATTTTGAATTCAGTTGCCTTGTTTGTGTTTCCTTTTATTGGGCATCAGCTTGATTTATCTCAGAAAGATTTTGGACTGTGGTGTGCTATTGCAATTCACGACACCAGTTCTGTAGTAGGTGCGGCTAATAAATACGGAGCCGAAGCTTTGCAGACTGCGACAACCGTAAAACTCGCAAGAGCATTATGGATTATTCCGATTTCAATTCTGACCGCTATTATTTTTAAAAATAAAAACTCAAAAATCAAGATTCCGTATTTTATAGGATTGTTTATTGTGGCCATGTTGTTGAATTCTTATGTACCTCAAATAGCTGTTTTTAGCCCAAATGTTGTAGAAATTGCCAAAATCGGTTTAACCATTACTTTGTTTCTAATTGGGGCAACTTTAAATAGTGATGCTTTAAAATCAGTAGGAGTGAAGCCTTTATTGCAGGGTGTTTTTCTTTGGGTATTTATTGCGGGGTTAGGTTTGCTATCGATTTTATATCTTAAATAATTTATTGCGTATAATTTTAAACACATAGATGAGATAGTTTTTATAAGCGTATAAAAAAGCATTTCACTTATTTAAAAACTCATAACTATGTGTGGAGAAACTTGTTTCTCTTTAATACCCTTTTGAAAATAAAAAACTATGTGATCTATGTGTTTATATTAATTTTTTTAAAACAACATTCACTAAACCTTATTTAATATTAGAGAATTTTACAACAGGTTTTCCAACGATATTATACCATTTTCCATCAAATGAAAATCGTTTTTCAATTGTAAAATTAAATTGTTTTTTCGTTTTAACCATTTCGCTTAACTCCTTTGGTATTTCTACTTCAAAGTCATCCTCAGTTCCTTTCGCTTTTTTATAGAATCCGGTCGTAGTGATGACAAAATCCCTAAAAAACTTTTTCTTACCATCATTTACAACTTTGTATGTACTGGACCATTCGGTACTGCCTTCGGCATTATTAGAAAGTCTATAATCGGCTACTTCCATTAAGGTCTGGTATTTTCCATTAAAACCAACAACAAGATAGAGGAATGCGTTATAAGGACCACCGGCACCTCCGTTGGCATGTATCAGCGAAAAAGCGAATTGATCTTCGCCAATTTCAACCAGTTTTAAAGCAGGAATGTGTGAGAAAGCACCAAATGCAGCAATTGCAGGTTGATACGACTTCATCTCCCATATATTTCCATTTTTTGCAAATTTAGCTAATCCTAAAAGTCCTCCGCTAAAACGTCCTGTTTGTGATCCATCGGCATCATAAACGGAATGATTAAAAACTAACATTTTGAATTGATTTCCTTTAGAGTCTGTATAATTAATGGTAGTGTCAAGTCGTGTTGCAACACCATCTCTATAAGGGAATAACGGGTCTTCTTCAACGCCATTAACATCGGTATAGGATGTAGGTCTACAAGTACTGCATTTCCAGCTTATAAAAGTGTTGTATGGAGATTTCTTATATAGTTTTCCGGGAAATAACTGCTGCATAGTTTTTATTCCATCTAAAGGATCAGCAACTTTTAATATTCTTTTAGGATTTAGAATCGTATCACTAATGTTTTTTAATTGAACAACATCATCTTGTGCAGTACAAACAAAAGTAAATACTAAGAACAGAAATCCGGAACAAATAAGGCGCATATATTTAAATTTTAAGGTAAAAGTAGTACAAACTTTTTGAAAATCTTTAAAAGATAAATTTTATGCATACTTGGTGCTGAATTTTATCTAAAACTGAATATAATTAAATTAACACAATATTAATTAGTATTCTTTTGAATTATCTTTAAATGAAATAAATTTGCAGTTCAAATAAACTTCAAATGAAAAACTTTAAAATGAAACCAAGACTCATTGCTTTTTTTGCAGTTATAATTGGATTTTTGACCTTATCATGGGGTATTGTAGGGCATGAACGCATCAATAAAGCTGCAGTTATGGCATTACCTCAGCCACTACAAGTCTTTTTTTACAATCATATCGATTTTATTACACAGGAAGCTTCTGTGCCGGATATTCGTAAATATGCTTTAAAGTATAAAGATGAAAACCCAAGACATTATATTGATTTGGAAAATTTCAAAACGTCTGTAGACAGTTTGCCTAAAACTTTAGAAGAAGCCAATAAAAAATACGATGCAAAATTCCTGAATGATAACGGAATTTTGCCTTGGTATATCGAAGACATGATGACCAAATTGACAAAAGCATTTAAAGAAAAAAACAGGGCCGAAATCTTATTTCTGGCAGCCGATTTAGGACATTATATTGGAGACGCCCATATGCCGTTGCATACTTCTGCTAATCATGATGGACAATTAACCGATCAAAAAGGAATCCATTCACTTTGGGAGAGCAGATTGCCTGAACTGTTCGTGAAAAATTACAAATTAAATGTTCCCGAAGCCAAATATTACGAAGATGTTCACAAAGCAACCTGGGACATGATCAGGGATACACATAGTCTGGTGCAGCCATTGCTGGCAGTTGACAAAAAATTAAGAACTTCAACTCCCGAAAATCAGGTTTTTGTTGTCGATGCTGAAGGTAAAATTGTGAAGAGTAAATACAATTCGGCTAAATTCTCAGACGAATATGCTGCCAAACTGCATACAGAATTAAACGGAATGGTAGAAAACCAGATGAAAAAAGCCATTACAGTAACAGCAAGTTTTTGGTACACGGCCTGGGTAAATGCAGGAAAGCCGGACTTAAGCGACTTAGATTCAAAGGAACTTACAAAACGCAACAGCAAAGCGTTAAAACAAGATTTGAAATTATTTCAGAAAGGACAACTTTTCGGAATGCAGAATCAAAACGATTAAGAATTTTGTATTAACAACAATAAAGGCAGCTTTTATAGAGCTGCCTTTTGTTTTTACCTAATTTACTGAATATATTAATACAGTCTTGTAAATAATCCTTTTTTGTTTCCTGATCCTCCACTTCCGGTAATTGTAATATGTCCGGTATTTCCGTTACCATCATAACCCCAGGCTAAATTATTTGTTGCCGTATTATTTGTCACTGTATGAGGTACGTTTTGCCCTGCGCTTCCTAATTTAAAGCCATTTCCATCTCCATTACTTCCAAAACCATTGTTGCTTGCTGTACAGTTTTTTATTGTAACAGTATATGGTTGGCCGTATAAATCCCATCCATCATCAGAATTATGGTTTGCAGTACATTTTTCAAACACATTATTTTTTCCTGCAGATAATTTACAGGCAAAGCCATCTGCATTTTCTCCGGCATTTGCAGCATCGTAATTATCGTTTGATTTACAGGAAAGAATATAGTTATCATGTCCGCCATTGTAAATTTGCAAGCCTGAATCGCCGTTTGATAATGTAGATACATTATAAGCATAATTATATCCGCCATTTTGAAAAACCAGTCCGCAGTCCGGGGCATTTCTAATTGTCATATTCGTGATGTTCCAATAGCTCCCATTTACTTTTACACCCCAGCTGCCAGAAGGTAGCCCGGAACAATTCAGGGTACCACCTGTAATACTGATTTTTGAATTTGCAGTACCGCTTTTAGCTAGTTCTAAAGTCTTTGTAAGGTTTATTGTTCCGCTAATTGTAATAACGTCTCCTGCAACCGCAGCAGCTACAGCAGATCGTAATGCACTTTCGTTTGTAACTGTACTGTTTTTTGCTGTCAGGGATTTGGTTTGTGTTACAGTTTCCTGAGAATCTGTCGCCGCTTCGTTTTCTTTTACAGGAGTATCATTTGTATCACAAGAAGCGAAAAGAATGATAGAACACATGATCAGTAACTTAAAATTTGTTTTCATAAAATAATTTGGTTTGGTTAAAATGAGGTTAAAACTGGATTTGTCCAGATAAGTTAAATCATTGATTTTCAATTGTTGTTTATTTTGTAAACTTAAATAAAATTTTAATACAAAATTAAATTATATTTAAAAAATATTCTATTTAATTACGAATAATAAAATATTTTGTAAAAAAAGTTGAATTAGTTCAATGTTTTGCTTTTTTTTTGAATATTGAGTAAAATATTTTGAAGTTTAAGTTTAGAAAAATGCATGCACATCATTCTAATACCATTTTGAGATGGTATGTATTTAGAGTAGATAAATAATGTTTGAATTGTAAAACAGAATATCTTAAGATATTAAATAGCCGGTTTAAAATTTAGACCTTATAAAAAAAGGTGTAAAATAGAAGTAGTTAATTAAGGCTTGGCGATCCCGGAATTTTAATATTTCTTTTATGCTTTTTTATAATAAGTAAATAGAAAGTAATACCGCCCAGAACAATCAGCAAACCTATCTCCAATTGCCCAAGACTATTGTTACCGCTATGCATCGCATTAGCGCTTGCCAGTTTTGCTTTTCCTTCTTTTACCTGAATTTCAGAAAGCTGATCCAGTGTCTTCAAAGCCTTGTCACACAACGGGACAATATGTTTCCAGTTTTTATTCTGTACATCTTTATTAATCGCAGAGCAGGAAGCCAGAAAACTGTCAAAATGTATCTTTTCCTTTGGTGTCAGCACTGTTTTAAAATACAAATCATCAATGGTGTGTATTATTTTCAAAGCATTTTTAATTTCGTCATTTTTGGTGACATCATTCAGGTTCTCTTTCTGAGCTTCTGCTTTTATATAATGAAGTTCATTTGCATACTGAAAAATATAATAGGCCACAACCAGCCTGTCATTATAAATCGTATTAATGTTTTCGTTGACATTTTTAGAATTTCGAAGCGTATTAAAGTTGCTAAGCAGGATGATCAGCATAACAATCAGTAAAATAAAAGCGGCTTTTGTTTTGTTACTGTATTTTTTTAAAATGTCTTTCATCCTGTAGATTTATAATTGGCTTCTTCTCAAAGATACATAAATCTAACGTTTTAGAATAGAGTGATTTAAAATGTGAAGTAGAATTTTTTTAAGGAGCATTTTCGCGCTGTCCGCTATATCTTTACTGCCGAACCCCGGCAGCAAAGGATGCCGCTTCCATCACGGCTAGGACTTCAGGTTTCATAATATTATGCCTTGGTGGAAATGAAAATATTTGTCAGCTTAAGTCCATAGGTTTTTATTAGGAGTTTTATCAAAAAGGTTAAATCTATATTTACATATAAAAAAAGGATAGCATAAAGCTATCCTTCTAAACTATAATAAAGTAATTATTTATTTTTTCATAATTTCCTCTAAAACGGCTTTGTTTTCGTAATTGGTTACTTTAAGGATAATTTCCTGATTTTTTATTGTTTTTCCTTCTATAACATATAATTTTCCTTTTTTATAAGGAATATTGCTCTGGTCAAAATCAACATCACCAAATTGCAGTGTGTTCTTTATATCAGCTGTATCAATCCATTTTTCATTCAGGGTCTGAATAGCTTTTTGTGAATATTGAAATGGTTTGGTTCTCAGACTATTTAAAACCCTGGCATTCGGAAAATAATTGCAGCGGGTATCTTTTCCACTGAAAACGAGCGCTACAAAAAAGCATCCCATAACTAAACCAACCAAATAATAAGCAAAACGATGTACGAACTTCATGAATTATTTTTTTGCAAAGGTACGTTAAAGTTGCTTTAGAAAACAAGTAAATTGATATCGTTATCAGGTAAATCAAACCATTCCCCAATAGCTTTATTAGTCAGTATTCCGTGGTATAAATAGATTCCGTTTTTTAACCCTTTATTGCATCTGATAGCACTTTCCAAACCACCATCTTCAGCTATCTGAAGAAGATAAGGAGTAATTATATTGCTTATAGAAAGAGAAGCAGTTTTAGAATATCTTGAAGGAATATTAGGTACGCAATAATGTAAAACATTACTTTTTATAAAAGTTGGCTTTTCGTGGGTTGTTACTTCAGAGGTTTCGAAACAGCCTCCCATATCAATACTTACATCCACAATTACGGCACCCTTTTTCATGTGTTCGACCATAGTTTCAGTAACTATAATCGGACAGCGTTCTTTTCCCCGCATGGCACCAATAGCTACATCACAACGTCTCAAGGCTTTTAATAATGCTTTCTGTTGGATAGTAGAGGTGAAAATTCGCTGGTTCAGATTATTTTGTAAACGACGTAATTTGGTAATCGAATTATCAAATACTTTTACATTGGCACCTAACCCAATAGCTGTTTTTGCAGCAAATTCGCCTACTGTTCCGGCACCTAAAATAACAACATCAGTAGGAGGAACACCTGTGATGTTTCCAAATAAAAGTCCTTTTCCGAATTCATTTGTAATCATCAGTTCGGCAGCAACCAGAATAGAAGCTGTACCGGCAATTTCGCTTAATGATTTTACGGCAGGATAGGAACCGTCTTCATCTTTAATATATTCAAAAGCAAGTGCAGTGATTTTTTTTTGAGCTAAAGCTTCAAAATAAGCTTTCTTTTTAGTTTTTAACTGGATAGCAGATATGATTGTCGTTTCAGGATTAATCATTTTGATTTCTGCCAAAGTAGGTGGTTCAACTTTCAGTAATAACGGACAACCAAAAACTTTTTTAGTATCATTAGTAACTTCTGCACCCGCATCACTGTATTCTTTATCCGAATAGCTGGAACTCTCACCTGCACCTGATTCAATCATAACACGATGTCCTGCATATGTCAATGAATTTACAGCATCGGGTGTTAAGCAAATACGACGTTCCTGATAACTTGTTTCTTTTGGTATACCTATAAAAAGTTCTCTTTTTTGGCGGCCAATTTCAAGTTTTTCTTCTTGTGGCAACAATTGCTGTTTGGTAAACGGGGTTAAGGTTATCGACATGTGTAATGCAAGAATTAAGAGTACAAATTACGTAAAAAGTTTTAAAATTAGTAAAATATTCTGCGAATACTGAATTAGCAGTTAAAGTATCATTTTTTCCATTTTAATATTGGCTCTTTCGTAAAGTCCTTCTTCAAGGACAACTTCAACAAAACCAAACTTTTTATATAAGTGAATTGCGGGTGTTAAAATTAGATTTGAATATAAAATTAACTTTTTGATGTTATTTTCTTTTGCTATGGCAAATGCATAAAGAAGCAATTTATTACCAATTCCAAGTCCCTGGGCTTTATCTGAAACCGCCATTTTGCTCAACTCAAAAGTTTCAGCATCAATTTTCATTAAGGAAACCGTGCCAAGGATTTTATTATTAAGTTTAGCATAAAAAATCATTCCGCCTTTGTCTATAATTTCTTCATGCGGATTGGAAAGTACTAATTCGTCTTTTTCTTCTACTCTGAAATATTTTGTCAGCCATTCAAGATTCAACGTTTTAATGTGATTTTTCAATTCAGGTGAAAAAGGAATTATTTCTACGGTATTTTGGTGATTCATTGTTAAAATAGCATTTGTTGGATTAAATTAACTCTAAGTTTCTTCTACCATCTGCCTGTAATTGAATATTAACTATAGAATGCTCCTCCGGAATCAAACTAGCAATTTTTTCAGACCATTCGATAAAACACCAGTTTCCGGAATATAAATAATCATCCACACCCATATCAAGTGCTTCAGTTTCTTTATTAAGCCGGTAAAAATCAAAATGATAAACAATTTGATTGTTAGAAGTGTAATACTCATTAACTAAAGAAAAAGTGGGACTGCTGGTTGCGTCTTTAACTCCCAAAGTTTTGCATAATTCTTTAATCAAAGTAGTTTTTCCAACACCCATTTCTCCATTAAAAAGAATGATTTTTTTGGGATTTTGGGCAATAATTTTTTCGGCTACTTCCTGAATCTGATCTAATGAAAAAACGATATTCATTGGTTTGTATTTCTTTAATTTAAATCAGTCCCGGAATTATGTAATTATAAAACCGGGACTGAAATTGTTTTTTATTTTGGATTAAAAACCAAAAACGGAATAATCATTTCTTCAAGCGAAATTCCGCCATGCTGGTAGGTGTTTTTATAATAACTCACATAATGGTTGTAATTGTTTACATAGGCCAAAAACAGATCATTTTTTGCAAAAATAAAAGAACTGCTCATGTTTATAGCTGGCAAGCCGATAGTTTTTGGTTCTTTTACTACATAAACATCTTTTTGTTCGTAAGTTAAACTGCGCCCGGTTTTGTAACGTAAATTAAGACTGGTATTTTTGTCTCCAACTACTTTTGAAGGGTTTTTTACGTTTATGGTTCCGTGATCTGTTGTCAGGATTAATTTAAAACCTAAAAGTTGTGCCTGTTGAATAATTTCAAGTAAAGGTGAGTTTTTAAACCAGCTTAAAGTGAGGGAACGATAGGCCTTATCGTCTGAAGCAAGCTCTTTTACAACTTCCATTTCAGTTTTGGCATGCGACAACATGTCTACAAAATTGTAAACAACAGTTACCAAATCATTTCCTTTTAAAGCTTTGAAGTTCTCAGCCAGCTTTTTACCGCCTGAATAATTGGTGATTTTGAAATAATCTTCCTTTATATTGAGTCCCAAACGTTTTAACTGAGCGCTAAGAAACTCGGCTTCATAAAGATTTTTTCCGCCTTCTTCTACATCATTTTTCCAATATTCCGGAAATTGTTTTTCCATTTCAACTGGCAGTAAACCTGAGAAAATGGCATTTCTGGCATATTGTGTAGCGGTTGGAAGTATAGAGAAATAAGGAACTTCTTTTTCTAACTTGTAATAATTGGATATTACGGTTTCAAAAGATTTCCACTGATCGTAACGCAGATTATCAATAACAACAAACAAGACAGGTTTGTCTTTCTTTTTTAGTTCCGGAACCACTAATTCCTTAAATAAGTTGTGTGACTGAATTGGTTTGTCTGCTTTGGGAGCAAACCAGTCTTCGTAATTTCGTTCGATATATTTGCCAAATTGCGAATTGGCTTCAACTTTTTGCGATTCCAGGATTTCAATCATCGCCTGATCGTTGATGTTTTCAAGCTCTAATTCCCAGAACAGCAATTTTTTATATAATTCAACCCAGTCTTCATAAGAATTTACCATCGCCAATTCCATAGAAATTTTTCTGAATTCTTTTTGGTAATCCAAAGTCGTTTTTTCAGAAATTAATCTGGAATGATCCAGGTTTTTCTTTAAGCTTAGAAGAATCTGATTCGGATTTACTGGTTTTATCAGGTAATCGGCAATTTTAGATCCAATTGCTTCTTCCATGATGTACTCTTCCTCACTTTTGGTAATCATAATCATAGGAATAGCAGACTTTTTTTCTTTCATTTCAGAAAGCGTTTCCAACCCACTCATTCCGGGCATATTTTCATCCAAAAAGACAATGTCAAAATTTTCTTCTTCGAAAAGACCTATAGCATCGAGTCCGTTATTACAGGTAGTGACTGCATAGTTTTTTTTCTCCAGAAATAATATATGAGGCTTTAAAAGATCGATTTCATCATCGACCCAAAGTATTTTTATTTTATCCATAACCATAATTGACTTTAATTTTACTGCAATTTAAAAGTCTAGAACTTAAAAAGTATTAAAAATAGTATAAAATTAAAGGATCAGTTGTAATTATTTATGTAAAGTATCATCCGTGAATGGTTTCACCTTTGCCATAATTTGTAATGATGGATTCTTCAAAAGCAAGCCATTCCCTCCAGCGTTTTTCAACGTCAATTCCGGTGCCATATTTACGCGCATAAGTAATAAAAGTGGTGTAATGTCCAGCTTCACTTTCCATTAATTCTCTGTAAAAAACGGCCAGTTCTTCGTCCTGAATATTTTCAGAAAGCACTTTAAAGCGTTCACAGCTTCTGGCTTCAATCATTGCTGAAAACAATAATCTTTCAACAAGACCCGAAACACGGCTTCCGTCTCCGCTTTTCTTCATATACTGATACAATTCATTTACATAATCGTCTTTACGTTCACGTCCTAATTTTAATCCTCTTTTAATAATAATGTTGTGAACCTGTTCGAAATGGTCAATTTCTTCTTTGGCTAAAGCCAATAAATCCTGTACTAAATCCTGGTGTTCAGAATTATTAGTAATAATTGTAATTGCATTTGTAGCTGCTTTTTGCTCGCACCAGGCGTGATCCGTCAGAATTTCTTCTATGTTTTTCTTAACAATATTAACCCATCTTGGGTCGGTTGGCAATTGTAATCTAAGTACGCCCATGTGTTTTTTGTTTTATTTGTTTCAGGTTTGAGGTTTCAGGTTCTTTTAGGAACGAAAAAAGTTTAAAGTTTTGTTTTACGTTTTCTTACGCGTTACAAAACTTTAAACTTTAAACTTTAAACCTGAAACTGATTAGTATACGAAAATTGGTCTTTCGCTCATCATTTCATTTACTTCATTAGCTACTTCTTCGATAAGTGCTTCGTTTGTATGATCTGCAAGTACTTTATCTATTAAAGCTACAATAGTTTCCATGTCTTTTTCTACTAAGCCACGAGTAGTGATTGCAGCTGTTCCAACACGTATTCCGGAAGTTACAAATGGTGATTTATCATCAAATGGAACCATGTTTTTATTTACTGTAATTTCAGCTTTTACCAATGCGTTTTCAGCATCTTTTCCTGAAATATTTTTATTTCTTAGGTCAATCAGCATCATATGGTTGTCGGTTCCGCCAGAGATAATGTTGTAGCCTCTTTTCACAAAAGCATCTGCCATAGCATTCGCATTTTTTTGCAATTGCATAGCATAAGTAAAGAACTCATCTTTTAAAGCTTCACCAAAAGCAACAGCTTTAGCAGCGATAATGTGCATTAAAGGTCCACCTTGGTTTCCTGGGAAAACAGCTAAATCCAATAAAGCAGACATCATTCTGATTTCACCTTTTGGAGTTTTTAATCCCCAAGGATTTTCAAAATCTTTCCCCATTAAAATCAAACCACCTCTTGGTCCGCGCAATGTTTTGTGGGTTGTAGTAGTTACAATATGGCAATGTGGAATAGGGTCATTCAATAATCCTTTTGCAATTAAACCTGCAGGATGAGAAATATCAGCCATCAAAATTGCGCCAACGCTGTCAGCGATTACTCTGAAACGTTCAAAATCCATATCACGAGAGTAAGCAGAAGCTCCAGCTATGATTAACTTTGGCTGTTCTTTAGTCGCAATTTCCTGAATTTTATCATAATCTAATCTTCCTGTTTCTTTGTCTACTCCATAAAATACAGGATTGTAAACACGGCCTGAAAAATTTACAGGAGAACCGTGGGTAAGGTGACCACCATGTGATAAGTCGAATCCTAAAATTTTATCTCCGGGCTGCAAACAAGCGTGAAAAACAGAAGCATTTGCCTGAGAACCAGAGTGAGGCTGAACGTTGGCATATTCAGTACCAAATAATTCTTTAGCTCTGTCAATAGCAATCTGCTCAATAACGTCAACTACTTCGCAACCGCCGTAGTATCTTTTGCCAGGATATCCTTCAGCATATTTATTTGTTAAAACTGAACCAGCAGCTTCCATTACTTCATCACTTACGAAGTTTTCAGAAGCAATAAGTTCTAATCCGTGAATTTGTCTGTCTTGTTCCTCTAGTATAAGGTCAAAAATTTGTTCGTCGCGTTGCATTTTTTCGTTTTTCGTTAATTTCCTGCAAAAATACAAAAAAACGTTTGTGAAACTGTTAGATTATGATATATTTGACATAGATTTTTTCAACAAATAATTAACATTCACATGCCAATAACCGCCAACGATACCAAAAGAAAATCATGGTTGGATGTACCAGAGAATAGTGATTTTCCTATTCAGAATATTCCATTCGGTGTATTTCTTACCAAAGAAAATGTCGTTACTGTAGGAACGAGAATTGGCGATTACGCTATAGATTTAGGTGCTTTACAACAATTAAACTATTTTGAAGGAATAGATTTAACAGATGATATGTTCATGCAGGATACGCTAAATGATTTTATTTCTGACGGAAAAAAAACATGGCGACTAGTCCGAAACCGTATTGCAGATATTTTTGATGAAACAAATCCTCAGCTTAGAGATTCAGAAAAAGACCGTGATGTTGTTATTTTTAAGATTGAAGATGTAGAGATGCAATTGCCAGTTTTAATTGGCGATTACACTGATTTTTATTCCAGTAAGGAGCATGCTACAAATGTAGGCAAAATGTTTCGCGATCCTGAAAATGCTTTATTGCCAAACTGGCTGCATATTCCGGTTGGATACCACGGAAGAAGTTCTACTATTGTTCCGTCCGGAATTCCTGTTCACAGGCCAATGGGGCAGATTTTGCCAGCGGGAGAAAAATACCCGGTTTTTGGTCCGTCGCGTCTGGTCGATTTTGAATTAGAAACTGCTTTTATTACTACTGATGTAAATGTAATGGGTGAAAATATTTCGACTTATGAAGCAGAAGATTATATTTTCGGAATGGTTTTATTGAATGACTGGAGTGCGCGAGATATACAAAAATGGGAGTATGTACCACTTGGTCCTTTTCTGGCAAAGAGTTTCGCAACATCAATTTCTCCGTGGATTGTAACTATGGATGCCTTAGAACCTTTCAGGACTAAAGGGCCTAAACAGGATCCGACACCACTTCCTTATTTACAAACAAAAGGAAAGAAAGCGTTTGATATTCATCTGGAAGTTTTACTTAAACCGGAACATCAGGAAGAAACAGTCGTTTCCAAATCCAACTTTAAATATTTATACTGGTCTATGAGTCAGCAGTTGGCACATCATACTTCTAATGGATGTCGCGTAAACTCTGGTGATATGATGGGATCAGGAACCATTTCGGGACCAACGCCTGATAGTTTTGGTTCAATGTTAGAATTAACATGGGGAGGTAAAAATCCAATCAAATTAAAAGATGGAAGCGAACGTAAATTTATCGAAGATAATGATACAGTAATAATAAGAGGTTTCTGTGAAAATGCAGAAGTTAGAATTGGTTTTGGAGAAGTTTGCAGCCAGTTGTTACCACCTTTTGTAAGGCCATGAAGAGAAATAAAAAATTATCTTAAATAGGGATAATACTAAAAAAATTGCCTCAAAGAAGTTATTCTTCTTTAGAGGCAATTTTTTTAATAAATTAAAAATATATATTATATGTTAAGCAGGAATCTGTTGGCTCAAACAATGTAAAGTCCCAAATCCCCAGATAAAATCGATACAGCTTATTCCAATTACTTCGCGATCAGGAAAGCATTCTGCTAAAATATTCAAAGCGATACGATCGTTACTGTCATTAAATGTTGGTACTAAAACACAATTATTCAAAATTAGGAAATTAGCATAACTTGCCGGTAAACGCAAATCTTCAAAATCTACTCGTTTTGGCATTGGAAGAGCAACAATAGTTGGTGATTTTCCATCTTCTAATTTTGCATTCTGAAGTCTTTTCAAATTATCCTGTAAAGGCTTATAATTTGAATCGTTTTTGTCAGTCTCTACAATCGTTACAATAGTATCTTCATTTACAAATCGGCATAAATCGTCAATGTGACCGTGTGTGTCATCACCTTCAATTCCGTCTCCAAGCCATATAACATTTGTAACGCCAAGATATTCTTTAAAAACGGCTTCGTAATCTTGTTTGGTAAAACCTGGATTTCGAACCTGAACTGTAGGGTGCATCAGGCATTCTTCAGAAGTTAGTAAGGTTCCTTTTCCATTTACATCAATTGCGCCTCCTTCAACAATTACTGGTTTCCCTTTATAAATTACCTGAGTCAACGGAACATCAATAAAATTAGCTACTTTCCCCGGGACAAATTTGTCTAACTGATAATTTTTATATTTTGCCCATCCATTAAAATTGAAATTTAAAGCTTCTCTTTTAGAACCATTTTTTACAATAATCGGTCCTGAATCACGCATCCAGCTTCTGTTTGTTTTATGAATAATAAAAGAAATATTTACAATATTAACCCGTGCTCTTTCTAGCATTTCGATCACTTTTCCTTTTAATTTTTCATCAGCTACAACTAAAAATACAGTTTCAAAAATTGCCACTTTTTTAATAAATTCAACAAATGCCCATTGAACTGCTTCATATTTCCCAGGCCAATCGTTTCCATTATGAGGAAAACATAGTAAAATGCCCTGTTGCTTCTCCCATTCTGCCGGAAATCGTCTATTATCTAATTTCATAAAAGTTTTCTAAATTAAAAGAGTACAAAGATAAGCATTCATTAGGATTATGAAGCATTATAGAATTTTGAATTTAGATTTACACGTAAGTTTCTGTAATTCAATGAATAATTCAAAAAAAAGTGTTTTAGAAAACAAATTTTTGTAAATAATAATCAATTATGCTTTTTTTATTAATCTTTTTTTAAAGATACATAGTTGATAATTTTTACTAAAAAAACATTTTATTTAAAAAAAAATATTAATTTTACCCTTGATAATTTAACAAATTTCGATTTAATTTTAATGATTTTTATGTTAAAGTTGTGCCGAAATAGATATTTTTAGAGAATTTATTACTTTTCTTGTATCTATAAGCTAAAAAGCCGAAATGAGTTTGTTATTTGAAATATCCCGCCCCAAGTTGTTTTAAAAAAAGCTAAACCTTCAATAATTCCCCGCATAGCCTAATGTATGGGAATTATATAAAAATTCTGAAAAGGAATAGAAAGCTTTTTTATATGGTTAACATAATTTTGCTTTGAGTTTTTAACAACTCATAAGTTAAAATTCACCGTTAGAATGTAAAATTTAAAACACTTAAATATCATGAAAAAAAAATTAGCTTCCTTAACTTTTTTGTTTCTTTCATTCTTTGCAAATGCACAAAATGAAACTACAGCAACTTCAATTGAACCTTCCTCTATTGGTAATTCCGAATATAATAAATGGTCTATAGAATTAAATGGCGGAGTGAATAAACCAACCAGAGCAATGACACCTGGTTATTATACTGCGGGTATTAATCCATTTCATGTTGATCTTGGAGTAAGATATATGTTTAGTCCAAAGTTTGGTCTGAAATTGGATTTTGGATATGATCAATTTAGAGAGAAAAATGATTCTCCAGAATTCGAAAGCAGATATTTGAGAACTAGTTTACAAGGTGTTGTGAATCTTGGTAGAGCCTTAAATTTTGAGACTTGGACAAATACTGTTGGTTTATTAGTTCACGGTGGATTTGGTGCGTCTCAGATCACCAGCAAAAATGGTTTAGACGGTGAAGATTACATGGCAAATGCAATTCTTGGTTTGACAGGGCAAATAAAATTAAGTGACCGTGTAGCATTAACAGGAGATCTTACTGGTATAATCAATGCCCAACAAAACTTTGCTTTTGATGGAATGAGTGCATCAGGAACAGGAGGCGCTTTTGATGGTATTTTGATTAATGCTTCTGTAGGATTAACTTTTTATTTAGGTAAAAATCAAAAACATGCTGACTGGGTTGGAGAAGAAGACAGATATGATGATTTAGAAAAAAGAGTAGCATTACTGGAAACAGGTGTATTAGATACAGATAAAGACGGAGTGGCTGATTTGTATGATTTAGAACCAAATTCAATTGCAGGTGTTGCTGTCAATACAAAAGGACAATCTATTGATAATAATCAAAACGGTGTTCCTGACGAATTAGAAAGTTACTTAGAAAAAACTTATGGTCAAAAAAGTGGTGGTGTTCAGACAAACAGCACAGTAGAACAATTGATCAACGATGGATATGTAAATGTATATTTTGACTTCAATTCTACTAAACCAACTACAGCATCTTTATCCGGTATTGATTTCTTAGTAAAATATTTGAAAAATAATCCAAATAAAACAGCAGACGTAGTAGGTTATGCTGATGAAATTGGAAGTTCAAGTTATAATGTTGAATTGTCAAGAAAAAGAGCAGAGGCAGTTAAGCAAATTGCTATAA
Organism: Flavobacterium flavigenum; assembly: GCF_027111255.2. Taxonomy (NCBI): domain Bacteria; kingdom Pseudomonadati; phylum Bacteroidota; class Flavobacteriia; order Flavobacteriales; family Flavobacteriaceae; genus Flavobacterium; species Flavobacterium flavigenum. The sequence goes on from NZ_CP114285.2 coordinate 5,381,359, forward strand.
ATGCAGGAATTGATGCTTCAAGGCTAAATGTAATTGCTAATGGTGAAGACACTTCTGTAAATAAAAAATCAAAAGAGGCTCGTCAAATCGTAAGAAGAGTTTCTTTCCAAGTGAAATAAATAAGATACTATTAATAACAAAAGGCTGTTTCAAATATTTTGAAACAGCCTTTTGTATTTTAAAAAATATAGAGTTGATTAATCAATCGCTCTTTTAGTGATATCCCCAAAAGCATCAATTCTTCTGTCTCTGAAAAACGGCCAGTTTTGACGAACGTTTTCCTGTAGATCCAAGTCAACTTCAGCAATTAAAATTTCTTCCTGATCGTGGGATGCCTGTGCTAAAATTTCCCCTTGAGGACCAGCAATGAATGAAGCACCCCAAAACTGAATTCCATCAGTTCCATCAATATATTGTTCAAGACCAATTCGGTTAGCGGCAGCAACAAAAACCCCATTTGCAACAGCATGACCTTTCATAACATTCATCCATGCACCATATTGGTTTTCTCCGTATTGCTCTTTTTCTTTTGGATGCCATCCAATTGCAGTAGGATAAAATAAAACTTCGGCACCTTTTAAGGCTGTTATACGTGCTGCCTCAGGATACCATTGGTCCCAGCAAATTAATGTGCCCACAGTTCCCTTTTTAGTTTCGATAGCCTGAAAACCTAAATCACCAGGAGTGAAATAAAATTTTTCATAAAAATGCGGATCATCCGGGATATGCATTTTACGGTATAAACCAGCTTCGGTTCCGTCAGTATCAATAATATAGGCACTATTATGGTAAATTCCTGCCATTCTTTTTTCGAAGAAAGGAACTATAATAACAACTCCTAGTTCTTTTGCTAATTCGCTAAACGCGATAAATGAAGTGCTGTAAAGAGGCTCTGCTAATGCAAAATTATCAACATCTTCACTCTGGCAGAAATAATGGCTACTGTATAGCTCAGGCAGAAGTATAACTTCGGCACCTTTATTAGCGGCATCTTTTACCCAGCTTATACATTTTTTCAGATTATTTTCGGCTACGTCGTTAAGGTTTAACTGAACGACGGCTATTTTATATTTTCTTTTCGGCATGACATAAAATTTAGAGTGCAAAAATAGTAATTTTTTAAGCGAATGGCAAAGGCTGTCCTGAGTTCCTAAAAACTCAATTTTACTATCCTGCATATAATAGAAAAAACACCAGCACTTATATACTGGTGTTTTATTGATTGAAAAACTGTTCTGAAAATATTATTGTTTTTTGATTAAGCTTACATTTCCGTAATTCGAATTAACATTGACTTTATTTTGACCTTTTCTTTTGTTATAGCCACTTATTTTTTTTGAAGCAGATTTGTTTTCCGTTGATGAAATATCTAAAGAATTATCCTTTTTAATATTTCCATATTTGGTATTTATATTAAAATCAAATGTATAATTGGTGTCGTATCCCAGAGAAACATCAGAATAGCCCGAATTGATATTGACATTATTAGCTTTTTCTGTAATTATTCCAACGTTTATTTTGCTGTAATTGGCATCGATATTTATAGTATTTGAAATTTCTGCCACATTGATTGTGAGGTAATTACCAGATCCTGAAAGCGAATTTATTTTTTGAAATTTAAAATTTCCGTAATTGCAGTCGTATTTAATGGTTTGACCATCAGAAATAACTAAATCTGTATAATTTGTATCTAAAATTAAATTTCCGGAATCACTTATTTTTAAACCTGAATAACGTGCTTCGATTGTTCCGTTTTTGATATAATCAATAGCAGAGTTTTGACAATATTCAATCTGAACACGATTGTTTGGGCCGTTTAACTTTCCAAGAGTGATTTTTCCGTACTTACAGGAAATATCCGTTGTTGATTCTAAAGAAAGCGCTGTAATATTCCCATATTTATTATTTAGTTTTACTGTGCCGTTTCTTGGGATTTTAATTATGTAATTGATTTCAAAGCTGTTGCTGCTTCCTTTGACTTTTAAAGTTGAACTTCCAATTTTTGTAATTGCTGTAACCATAGATTTTAGCGCATTTATGTCAACGTCAATGCTATTTAATTTTTCGTTTACCCAATTTTCGTTTCCACCGGTAACTTTTATAGTAATGTCAAAGTCAATTTTATCTTCATCCCAGGTTGATACAGTGATGTTTCCGTACTTATTATCAATATCAATTCCTGCATTTGGATTAACAATAAAGGTTTTTTTAATGTTTTTTTGCTTTGAAATAAAAGTATCATCATTTGAAAATCCTGTAAGAGGAATTAAAATGAATAAAATTAATATGTTAAAATGTTTCGTCATGAGTAGTGTTTTTTAAATTTTCATTTTCTTCTATACGCTTCAAAACCGTTTGTAAAAAAGATATTCGGGTTTGCAGGTTGCTGATCATTGCATAAATGATTTGCTTATTTTCACCATTTTTTTGAAGTTCTTTTATAATTTTTTCATAATCGGCGTCAAAAACTTTCATTTGTTTTAAAGCATCATTTATAATTTGCTCATTCTCCGGTGAGCTTTTTTCTTTTAGTTTAACTAGTTCTTTTTCAATTAAAACACTAAAAATAGAATCGGTCTGTTTGGTTTCTTTTGATGCAAATTTAAATTCCTTTGGCTTTTCACTATTATTGTAAAAAACAGACACACCTAATAAAATCACTATTGAAGCAGCAATCGCCCAAACCGAATAATTATTTCTCTTAGGTTTCTTTTTATTGAGTTTATTTAAAAAATCCATCTGATGGCCAGAATTTATTTCCTGTATATCCCATTGATTTTCAAATTTTTTAAATAATTTGTCTAAGTCGTCATTTTCCTTTTTCATATATCCAAATTTTATTTTTTATAGGTAATATATGGTATCGCCTTTTTCTGTTCGAAAATCTTTTTTACTGGCGATTTCATATATCTTCTTCTAATTTTTTTCGTAAACTTTCTTTAGCTCTGCTCAATGTAGTTCTGCAATTTGCATAACTGATATTTAAAATTTCGCTAATTTCCTCCTGATCATAACCTTCAATATAAAAGAGTGTCAAAATCATTCGGTAATTATCCTTTAAAGCCGCAATGGCATCCAGGACTTGTTTTACTTTAAGTACATTCAAATCAATACTTTCAGAGAAAAGTGTGTCGTTTTCTTCTATTTTATAAAGCGTTTTGTTCAGGTCTTCCATCTGAAAAGCATTGTTTTTTTTGTAAAAATCGATGCTGTGATTTACAATGATTTTTTTGAGCCATGCTCCAAATGCAACTTCCTGTTTATAGTCGTTAATTTTGGTAAAAGCTCTCAAAAAACCTTCCTGCATGACGTCTTGTGCAAAATGTTCGTCTTTTACAATCCTGTAAGCCACATTAAACATAGCCTTGCAATAGCGATTGTAAATTTCAAATTGTGCTTTTTGATTATTCTCTTTACAAAGCGTGATTAATTCTTCGATATTTTGGTTGGTTATCTTCAATTAATAATTACTGGTTTATTATAATGACTTCATCTTTTTAGATTTGTTACAGTTTTTATAAAATTAATTTTATTTTTTTGAAAATGCTTATCATGCTGAATTCAAATAGTTTTTTAGGATTTAAAATTCAAATAAAAATGTCTTTGTTTTTGGCATAATGATTGTCTATTTTTATCACCTGATTTTCAAAGGCAATCTGAGGCATGTTTTTTTACTTAAATACTGCTTTCTTAACTTGTATTTGAGATTACAACAAACCTTTTAATGACAAAACGACTTATATATTATTATGTCAAATCATAAAATACTAACTATTGACAATCTGTCACTTCAGGAATTTGACTCGGAGGCAGAATTAATTCCATTATTAACTCCGGAAGACGAGGAGGAAATGAACAATGAAGAGCTTCCTGTTTCGCTTCCAATTTTACCTTTAAGAAATACAGTTTTATTTCCTGGTGTTGTTATTCCCATTTCTGCAGGAAGGGACAAATCGATAAAATTAATCAACGATGCCAATGCCGGTGAAAAAATTATTGGTGTTGTTTCTCAGATTAATGAAGAAGATGAAGATCCGTCTAAAGATGATATTCATAAAATAGGTACTGTTGCCAGAATCCTGCGTGTTTTAAAAATGCCTGACGGGAATGTTACCGTTATTTTGCAAGGAAAAAAACGTTTCGAGATTAATGAAGTTGTTTCAGAAGAGCCTTATCTGACTGCCACAATTCAAGAAGTTTCTGAAGAACGTCCTGATGATAATGATACAGAATTTACAGCTATTTTAGATTCTGTAAAAGAGTTAGCCATTCAGATTATTAAAGAAAGTCCAAACATTCCGTCTGAAGCTACATTTGCAATTAAAAATATTGAAAGTCAGTCGTTTTTAATCAATTTTGTTTCTTCTAACATGAATTTGACTGTAAAAGAGAAACAAGATCTTTTATCAATAAATGGATTGAAAGAACGTGCATTGGAAACGCTGCGTTATATGAATATTGAACTTCAGAAATTAGAACTGAAAAACGATATCCAGTCAAAAGTCCGTTTTGATTTGGATCAGCAGCAGCGTGAATATTTTCTTCATCAGCAAATGAAAACCATTCAGGAAGAATTGGGAGGTGTTTCGCAGGAAGAAGAAATGGATGAAATGGGACTGAAAGCGAAAACCAAAAAATGGGACGAAAAGACGCAGAAACATTTCGAAAAAGAATTATCAAAAATGCGAAGAATGAATCCGCAGTCGCCTGACTTTGGAATTCAGCGTAATTATCTGGAATTGTTTTTAGAGTTGCCATGGGGCGAATATTCTAAAGATAAATTTGATTTAAAACATGCTCAAAAAATATTAGACAAAGATCATTTCGGTCTTGATGAAGTTAAGAAAAGAATGATTGAACATTTGGCTGTTTTGAAGCTTCGCAATGATATGAAGTCACCAATTATATGTTTAACAGGACCTCCGGGTGTTGGAAAAACGTCTATTGGACGTTCTGTTGCAGAGGCTTTAGGACGTGAGTATGTTCGTATTTCACTAGGCGGTTTACGTGACGAAGCAGAAATTCGCGGACATAGAAAAACGTACATTGGAGCGATGCCGGGCCGAATTATTCAAAGTTTGAAAAAGGCGGGAACTTCAAATCCTGTTTTTATTCTGGATGAAATCGATAAATTATCGAGTGGGAACAGTGGTGATCCGTCTTCAGCTTTATTAGAAGTTTTAGATCCGGAGCAAAACAATGCCTTTTATGATAATTTTCTTGAAATGGGTTATGACTTGTCTAAGGTGATGTTTATTGCAACTTCAAATAATATGGGGGCTATTCAGCCAGCGTTACGTGACAGAATGGAAGTGATTAAAATGTCCGGTTATACGATTGAAGAAAAAGTAGAAATAGCCAAAAGACACCTGTTCCCAAAACAATTAGAAGCACATGGATTAACAGCCAAAGATTTGACAATTGGTAAAAAGCAATTGGAGAAAATTGTTGAGGGTTATACACGTGAGTCTGGTGTTCGTAACTTGGAAACCAAAATTGCTCAGGTAATTCGTAACGCCGCAAAAGCAGTTGCGATGGAAGAAGAATATAACAAAAAAGTTACTGATGAAGATATTGTAAAGGTTTTGGGCGTACCAAGACTGGAACGTGACAAATATGAAAACAATGATATTGCGGGAGTAGTTACTGGACTTGCCTGGACAAGTGTAGGAGGAGATATTTTGTTTATAGAGTCTTTGATTTCTGAAGGAAAAGGTTCCTTAAGTATTACAGGGAATTTAGGGACTGTGATGAAAGAATCTGCTACAATTTCTTTGGAATATATTAAAGCGAATGCTAAAAAGTTAGGACTAGATATTGCTTTGTTTCAAAAATATAATATTCACTTACACGTACCTGAAGGGGCAACGCCTAAAGACGGACCAAGTGCAGGTATAGCTATGCTGACCTCCCTTGTTTCTTTATTAACCCAAAAGAAGGTAAAGAAAAGTTTAGCGATGACAGGCGAAATTACGCTACGTGGAAAAGTTTTACCTGTTGGAGGAATTAAAGAGAAAATTTTAGCAGCTAAAAGAGCTGGCATTAAGGAAATTATCTTGTGTCACGAAAATAAATCTGATATTGACGAAATTAAAGCAGAATATTTAGAAGGGCTTACTTTTCATTATGTGAAAGAAATGAGTGAAGTATTGACGCTTGCTTTGACCGATCAGAATGTAAAGAATGCCAAGACATTGAAATAAAATTTCATAGTTAAATTCCAAAATTTAAAATCCAAATTCCTAATTGAAACATTCAGATTGGAATTTGGATTTTTTTATTGTTACTTTTTAATCTTTATTGATTGTTTTTCTCCAGAACAGCGAGGCCAAACCGAATTTTATCATATCCCATTTTTTCTTCAAAATGATCGTAATAAGGTTTTAAAGCATTTGGATTTTCAAGTTCAACCCGTGCTTTTTGTAATTGTTCAACTTCTTTATCAGAAATAAACTGGCTCGCATCAATAGCAGCGCCATCCAAATATAGTTTTGCCAAATGTGAAATTATAGTAGAAATTCCTAAACTTCTTGTTTCAGCAATTTCTTCAACACTAACTCCTTTTTGAAATAATTCTAAGGTTGTTTTATAAGTACTGTTTTCTTTTTTAGACTTCGTATTTATTTTTTTATTTTTTTGAAATTCTATGATGGCATTTATAAAATCAGAGCCGTATTTTTCAAGTTTTGCTTTTCCAACCCCATCAATGGCCAGGAATTCTTCATCACTCATTGGGCGTAAAGTTTCCATTTGTCTCAATGCGGCATCACTAAAAATGACATATGCAGGGACTTCATCTTTTTGAGCAATTTCGTAACGTAATTTTCTAAGGATTTCAAAAAGAGAGCCTTCAACTGTTTTAGTTTTGCTTTTTGCTTCTTTAATTTCTTTTTTATCAATTACTTTTTTAATAACCGTTGTCAGTTTTACTTTTTCACCTTCAAATAAAACCTTTTTAGCAAAAGGAGTAAGTAAAATTCTATTGTGCTGATGAAAAGCAATTTCACAATAACCTAAGTTTATCAACTGTATCAAATATTGATTCCAGTCATACCAGGATATATCTGCTCCGATCCCGTAGGTTTTTAATTCCTGATAGTTTTTTTCGTAAATGTAAGCGTTTTTTGAACCTCTTAAAAAATCTACAATTACTGCTAAAGGCTCAGATTCCTTTAAACGGGTAATGGCTGATAACGCTTTTTGCGCCAAAATTGTACCGTCGAAAAACGTTGGTGGATTTTTGCAAATATCACAATTACCACAATCCTCAGTCACTAATTCACCAAAATAAGAGAGCAGGATTTTTCTTCTACAGCTCAATGCATCGGCATACTGCTTCATTCGGTCTAGTTTTGCCAGCTGCACATCAGAATTCAAACCTTCTGAAGCAAATTTCTGAAGTTGAATCACATCAGCATAGCTTTCGAACAAAACCGTTTCAGCGGGTAATCCATCACGGCCGGCACGTCCAATTTCCTGATAATAGCCTTCAATGTTTTTTGGTAAATTGTAATGAATAACCCAACGAACATTCGATTTGTCAATTCCCATACCGAAGGCAATTGTTGCACAAACTACCTGACAATCATCATTTATAAATTCATCCTGCGTTTTAGCCCGGACAGTATTATCCAGTCCGGCATGGTAGGCTTTTGCTGTAATGCCATTTTTTTTTAGTTTTTCAGCTAATTCTTCAGTAGTTTTTCTGCTTAGGCAATAAATAATACCGGACTCATTCGGTTTGTTTTCTATAAAATCTATGATTTGTTTCACACGGTCAAGTGCCGGACGAACTTCAAGACTTAAATTTTTTCTATCAAATGAAGCTATAAAAGTTTTGGAGTTTTTTAAATTTAATTGTTTTGTAATATCAGTACGTGTTGCTTTGTCTGCTGTAGCGGTCAAAGCAAGTATTGGAGTAGAAGGGAAGCGGTTTTTTAAATAGCCTAAATTGGTGTAAGCCGGCCGGAAATCATGTCCCCATGAAGAAATACAATGTGCTTCGTCAATAGCGATAAGGCTGATTGTTAATTCGTTAAATATTACATCAAGATAGGATAAACTTTCTGGAGCAATATAAACTAATTTGAAAGTATTTGATTTTAAATTATCGATATAAAATTGCTGCTCTTCGGATGATTGGCTGCTATTGATGTAACATGCTGAAATTCCGTTGGTCTTTAAACTATCCACCTGGTCTTTCATCAGCGCAATCAATGGAGAAATAACAATTGTGATTCCGGGAAAAATCAAAGCTGGAAGCTGAAAACATATTGACTTACCTCCTCCGGTAGGCATAATAGCCAGCGTGTCCTGACCAGACAATATTGTATTTATGATGTTTTTCTGGTTTGGTCTGAATTTTTCAAAACCAAAATTTTCTTTTAATCTGGCGTGTAATATTTCTGAATTCATTTGGCTTATATTTTTTTCAAATATAAATTAAAAATAATATTTTTCTTATATTTTTTTTAAACTTATCGTTAGTTATGAAAGAATAAAAAAAGGAACCCGAATAGAGTTCCTTTAAATTATTTTAAATAAATGAATTAATCTTCATCATCCTCGTCGTCATCGTCATCTGAAACATCATCTTTGTCTTCATCGTCATCTTCATCATCGTCACCACCATCTGTATCAGGTTTATCAATATTGTCGTCATCATCGTCATCGTCACTATCGTCATCAAGATCAATTCCTTTTACAGGTTCGATTGTATCAACATCAAGATCGATATCATCATCTTCGTCATAATTTTCGATTCTGTCTGCAAGTTTAGTACTAATTTTTACTAAATAAATAGTGTCTTCAGTGCGAACTTCAACAGCTTCGACTAATTCGTTTTTAGCATTTCTGAAACGAATAACATCCGAATCATCATAACCGTCAGGAAATTTTTCAACCAAAAGGTTTAAAATTTCGTTGGTAAGTTTGGCGTAGTCTACTATAACTCTTTTCATAAATATCCTATAAATCTAATAAATAAGCAAAAATTAACGGAGCAACAATTGTGGCATCCGACTCAATAATAAATTTAGGGGTTTTAATATCTAATTTACCCCAAGTAATTTTTTCGTTTGGAACTGCCCCCGAATACGAACCATAACTGGTTGTAGAATCAGAAATCTGGCAGAAATAGCTCCAGAAAGGAATATCGTGCATTTCCATATCCTGATATAACATTGGAACTACACAAATTGGAAAATCTCCAGCAATACCACCGCCGATTTGGAAGAAACCAATTCCATTTTCACTATTTTTAGTATACCAGTCAGCAAGGAATGTCATGTATTCAATACCGGATTTCATTGTTGACACTTTTAAATCTCCTTTTATCACGTATGATGCGAAAATATTACCCATTGTACTATCTTCCCATCCCGGAACAATAATAGGTAAATTTTTCTCGGCAGCAGCATACATCCAGCTGTCTTTTAAATCAATTTCGTAGTATTCTTCTAAAACGCCGGATAATAACATTTTATACATGAACTCATGCGGAAAATAGCGTTCTCCTTTGTCATCTGCATCTTTCCAGATTTTATAAATGTGTTTTTGTAAACGACGGAATGCTTCATGTTCGGGAATACAGGTGTCAGTAACACGATTCAATCCTCTTTCAAGTAAGGCCCATTCGTCTTCAGGTGTTAAATCACGATAGTTTGGCACTCTTTCGTAATGAGAGTGTGCTACTAAGTTCATGATGTCTTCTTCTAAGTTAGCTCCGGTACATGAAATAATCTGAACTTTGTCCTGTCTGATTATTTCGGCAAAAATTTTACCAATTTCTGCAGTACTCATTGCGCCAGCCATACTTACCAGCATCTTTGCTCCGTTTGCCAATTGCTGTTCGTAGGCCTTTGCAGCATCAACCAGGGCAGCAGAGTTAAAGTGCAAGTAATGTTTTTCAATAAACTGACTGATTGGTCCTTTCATTTTTTTTGTTTTTTTGTTTTTTTTGTTTTTGAATTAAAAGTTTAACCTTTTGGGGATACTGCAAATTAATAATTTTATAGCGATTAACTTTTAATTTGCAGATTTTTTTTATGCTTTTTTAGTATAACCTAAAATTTTTAAAACGTCGTCAGAAGTTTGCTGTTCAGAGAAAACTTCAGTTGCTAAAATTCCGTTTTCGTCACGATCAATTAAAATATGTTTAGGCTGTGGAATCAGACAGTGGTGTAAACCTCCATATCCTCCAATAGTTTCCTGATATGCGCCTGTATTAAAGAAACCAATATACAACGGTTTTTCTTTGTTGTATTTTGGAAGATAAATGGCGTTCATATTTTGTTCAGAGTTGTAATAGTCATCGCTGTCACAAGTTAGGCCTCCCAGTAAAACCCGCTCATAAGTATCATTCCAACGGTTCACCGCCAGCATAATAAAACGTTTGTTTATGGCCCATGTGTCAGGTAAAGTAGTAATGAATGACGAGTCAATCATATTCCATTTTTCCCTGTCATTTTGTTGTTTCTGATATAAAATCTGATAAATAGCACCGCCGCTTTCGCCTACTGTGAATGATCCGAATTCTGTAAAAATATTAGGAACATCTACTTCAGCTTCGTCACAGGCAATTTTAATCTGATTGATAATTTCATCAATCATATATTGGTAATCGTATTCGAATGCAAGTGAATTTTTAATAGGGAATCCGCCTCCGATATTCAGGCCATCAAGGGTCGGGCACTCTTTCTTAAGTGCAATATATACTTTGATACATTTTACAAGCTCGTTCCAATAATAGGCTGTATCGTTTATTCCGGTATTAATGAAAAAGTGAAGCATTTTAAGCTCTAACTTGTCATTTTCCTGAATTTGTTTTTTATAAAAAGAAACGATGTTTTTATATCCAATACCTAATCTTGACGTATAAAACTCAAATTTTGGTTCTTCTTCAGCCGCAATACGGATTCCGATTTTGAATTTTCCTTTTATTTCTCCCTGAAGTAGATCAAGCTCTTCGTAGTTGTCAATAATCGGAATAGTATTTTTATGTCCGTTATTAATTAGTCTTGCAATATTACTAATATATTCATCCCTCTTAAATCCATTGCAAATTACATAAGTACTTTTATTGATTTTACCATTTTCGAGTAAATTTTCTACAATATTAATGTCAAAAGCAGATGATGTTTCTACGTGAATATTGTTTTTGAAAGCTTCATTCATAATGTATTCAAAATGAGAGCTTTTTGTACAATAGCAATAGTAATATTTTGCATCGTATTTGTTCTTTTCCATTGATTTTCTGAACCATGCTTTTGCTTTGTTGATATTTTCAGAAATCTGTGGCAAATAGGTGAATTTTAAAGGAGTTCCGTACTGTTCAACTAATTTCATCAAATCGATATTGTGAAATAATAAGTTGTCTTTGTTCAGTTTGAACTCTTCCTGAGGAAAATAGTATGTTTGATTGATTAAGTCAGAATATTTTGTATTCATTTAGTCCAATATTTAGAATGTATTTTAATTTAGTAAACGTCTCTAAATCTTAATTCAAACCCTGATATTGGCAAATACAATTTCCAGTTTTTCGTGCTCTGCCTTTGAACATAAAAAAACGTCCAGACAAAACGGACTTTTGCTATTGTAAAAACGGTTCAACATCCTTAGTAAAGAACTGTTGAGGCGGTTTCGGTAAGAGCTGAAATGTCTTTGTCTGTTGTTTGTTTTCATTGTGGCAAATGTAAAAAATAATATATACCTAATGCAACGCTTTTACTTAAAAAAAGTTTAAGACTTATAATCCTGAAACGCATCCAGAATTAATTTATTTTCAACAGATTGATTAATTTTTATCTTTCCGATGCCTTCAATAAGTGCAAACTGAATTAAACCATACTCATTTTTTTTGTCGTGGATAAGTAATTCTAGTATCGGCTCGATGTCTTCTTCTTCAAATTTTACATCATCATAAATACCTTTAATTGCTGTTTTGATTTCGGCATATTCTTCGGCTGAAATGAGGTTTTTATGTAATGAAATATAACTTTCCAGAATCATTCCCACAGCAATGGCTTCACCATGAAGCAATGTTGTTTTATGTTCGCTTTCTAAAAAGTAGCCTTCGATAGCATGCCCTAAAGTATGTCCGAAATTCAATGCTTTGCGTATGTTTTTCTCAGTTGGATCCTGAATTACGATTTCATTTTTGATTTCAACAGAACGATAAATCAGTTCATCAAAATCTGCGTAGTCAATGGATTGTAAATCTAAAAATTGTTGCCAATACGCAGCATCATAGATGAGACCGTGTTTGAGCATTTCTGCCAGACCGGAACGCATTTCGCTTTGTGGTAAAGTTTCAAGATACTGCGTGTCAATCAAAACCATTTGAGGCACATTAATTACGCCAATCTGATTTTTAAGATTTCCTAAATCAACTCCGGTTTTTCCTCCAACAGATGCATCTACCATCGATAATAAAGTGGTTGGAATATTGATGAAATTTACTCCGCGTTTAAATGTAGAAGCCACAAAACCTCCTAAATCTGTGACAACACCTCCGCCAAGATTAATGACAAGTGATTTTCTGTCTGCACCTAATTCGGTGAGTACATTCCATACTTCAATACAGGTTTCTATATTTTTATTGGCTTCTCCAGATTCAAATTCTATAATTTCAATTGTCAAATCAGTTTCCAGTAAAGGCAAAAATTTAGGCAAACAATGCTCATTTGTTTTATCATCAACAATAATAAAAATAGTAGAGTATTTATTCTCTTTTAAATGATTGTTTAAAGCTTCGTATGCATTTTGGTTAAAATGGACTAAATAATTATTTGCTTGAATAGATTGCATAATTCTTTGGTTAATTGAATCCGCAAAATAAGGCATTTTAAACTAAATAATATTCAAAACCTGAGTCTAATTTGTTTAAAAAATGAGCTTTCATATTAATTCAGACAAAATTTCTTATTGGCGATACGGCAAAATATTTAGTTGATTTTTTGCTTATTCCTTTATAATAGATTAATAAGGACATTATATTTATAACCGCAGCTGTTATGTTATAATTTTTTAAAAATATAGTTGTTTTGTTAAATAATATTCAAAACACTCTTTATCTTTGCCTCAAAACTAAACTTAATGGAAAAAATATTCGATAATACTCAGGTTGCCTTTTCGTTAAAAAGCGATACAGAACTTGACAGGTCTTACTTTCTTTTTAAAATGATTGACAGCGAACCTTTGGTTAGGATAGGAACAGCAGTTACTAATTTTGCTATTAAAGCGCATCTTCCGGTAGAAGGTTTGATCCGTGCCACTGTATTCGATCATTTTTGCGGCGGTGTAAACGAACACGACTGTTTAACTGTAGTGGATAAAATGTTTACCAAAGGGGTTTCATCTGTATTAGATTATTCAGTTGAAGGAAAAGAAGAAGAAGCACAATTTGATGCTGCTTTAGAAATGACATTAAAAACTATTGAATTTGCAAAAGAACGCCTTGCGATTCCGTTTGCAGTATTTAAGCCAACAGGTTTAGGACGTTTTGAATTGTATGAGAAATTAGGTGAAAAACAAACTTTAAATGCTGCTGAACAAGAAGAGTGGAATAGAGTTGTAGCTCGTTTTGACCAGGTGTGCAGTGAAGCACATAAAAAAGATGTAGCATTATTAATTGATGGGGAAGAAAGCTGGATGCAGGATGCAGCTGATGATTTAGTTACCGAAATGATGCGTAAATACAATAAAGAAAAAGCAATTGTATTTAATACGTTACAAATGTACCGTTGGGATCGTTTGGATTATTTAAAAAAACTGCATGAAGTTGCTAAAAATGAAGGCTTTTTTATTGGAATGAAACTTGTCCGTGGTGCTTATATGGAAAAAGAAAACAAAAGGGCAGAAGAAAAAGGCTATGTTTCGCCAATTTGTGTTTCTAAAGAAGCTACGGATGAGAATTATGATGCAGCAGTACTTTATATGTTGGAACATCTTGATAAAATGTCAATTTTTGCTGGAACCCACAATGAATTGAGTTCCTATAAACTAATGGAATTGATGCAACAAAAAGGAATTTCAAAAAGTGATAACAGAATTTGGTTTGGACAATTATACGGAATGAGTGATAACATCAGTTATAATCTTGCAGAGAATGGATATAATGTTGCAAAATATTTGCCTTTTGGACCTGTGAAAGACGTCATGCCGTACCTGATTCGACGTGCTGAAGAAAATACTTCAGTGGCTGGGCAAACGAGTCGCGAATTGTCGATGATTAAAGCAGAACGTAAAAGAAGAAAAGGGAAGTAAAAATTTAATACTATCTTAAGTTAAAAGCCATTTCATTTTATTTGAAATGGCTTTGATTTTTATAAGTCTTTTAAGAAAAAACAACAGTTTTATTACTATAAACCATTGTTTTGCGTTCAGCATGCAGTTTTATGGCTCGTGCCAGAACAATTCGTTCCAAATCACGTCCTTTCATAATAAAGTCCTCAACAGAATGAATATGAGAAACACGTGCAATATCCTGCTCAATAATTGGTCCTTCGTCTAATTCTTCCGTCACATAATGACTTGTGGCGCCAATAATTTTTACTCCTCTTTTAAAAGCAGAATGATAAGGTTTTGCACCCGGGAATGCAGGTAAAAACGAATGATGGATATTAATAATTTTATTTTCGTAAAGCGAAATCAAACCAGGCGTAATAATCTGCATATAACGCGCTAGTACGATAAAGTTTATCTGGTATCTTTTTAATAGTTCAACTTGTTTAGCTTCGCCTTCTTCCTTATTGTCTTTTGTAAAAGGAACACAGTGAAACGGGATATCAAAGCGTTCTGCAATGGAACGCAAATCGTTGTGATTACTGATAATAACCGGAATTTCAACATTTAACTCACCGGCACTGTAACGTCCCAAAATATCAAACAAACAATGATCATACTTAGATACAAACAAGGCCATTTTAGGTTTCTGCTCCTGATTGTACAAATCCCAGGACATATCAAAATCTGCCGCAATGGTTTGGTTAAAATCGTCTTTTATGGCTTCAATACTGATATTGTGGTTTGTTAAGTCACATTCCAATCGCATAAAAAAAACATTTTGTTCTGTATCCACATGCTGATCGATGTAGGTAATATTCCCTTCTACTTTTGCAATAAAAGCTGTTACTGCAGCAATAATTCCTTTTTGATCCTTACAGTGAATCAGAATAGTTATTTTTTGCATTATAATTTTTTGGTTAATCGGTTAAAGACTTATTTTTTGTCCTGCATGGCAAAAACACTTTTTAACAACGGAGTAGTTCTTGCACTTATGTTGTTGCGAATTTCCTTTTCTTCCACGGCAATCATTTTAAAAACGCCTGCTAAAGCCTGATTCGTAGTGTAATCAGTAAGATCCGGATTTACTTTTTTTACCAGCGGAATAGTATTGTATTTATTGATGATTTTTGTCCATACAGCATCGGCGCCTACTTTCTCAAAAGAGCTTTTAATTACCGGATTAAATTTGGCATACAAAGCAGTTGTGGTACTTCCTTGTAAATAACTCGTAGCAGCACTGTCATTGCCTAATAAAATATTTTTGGCATCAGTAAAAGTCATGTTTTTTACTGCCGAAACAAAGATAGGAGTAGCTTCTTTTACTGCGTCTTCTGCAGCCCGGTTCAGCATTTTGATACCTTCATCAGCCAATGAGCTAAGGCCTACTTTGCGTAAAGTAGCATCTACTTTTTGTAATTCTGCAGGCATAAGAATTTTTACGGCTTCATTCTTATAAAAACCATCAACAGCTGTTAGTTTGCTCACCTGCTGTGTAATTCCTTTGTTTAAAGCTTCTTTTAAGCCCGAAGCGATATCTACACCGCCAACTCCCGGGATTTGCGAAGATATTTGTGGCAACTGATTTAAAGTTTGTTGTACCTGTGCACAGGAATTAAGAGAAAATGCTACGGCAAGAAGTAATATCTTTTTCATTAAATGGGGTTTTATTAAGTTTCAAAAATACTACTTATTCAAAAACAAAGCCACAATTTTATTTCAGGAGCACAAACATTTTGTTTCATAATTAACTTTTGTCCCGCTGTCCACTAAATTCCGCGCAGAAAAAAGCGCGGGATATCGTTCCCATCGGGGCTAGGTTACAAATTTTAGTTTCATAAGACGTGAATTATTTCAGTAAAAACAAGTTACTGTTTATGTAAAACTACTGGAAACTACCGTAGATATTTTCTCTGTGAGTTTGTTTGATTTCATTTTTTGTAAATGAATAAGTTGATTCTTCAGCCCATTTCCAGTTTTTAGAATGTATCATATCTATACCAATTGCTTTATAAATAATTTTAATGGTATTTTGATTGGTGGCCATTTTTAATTCAATAAGCTGGTCTCTAATTTTTGCTGAAGATTCTTTTTTTTCGCAATCCTGTATATCTTCAAGGACTTTTTTATCTTCTTTAAACCATTCTTTCAAAAAAGATATGTGCGTCTCAGAACATTGATAACCAAGATTAAGAGCAGTAAGAAGTCTACATTTTAAATTACTTTCATCATTTTTTTTATTTCCATCCCAATAGCACTCACTACCAATAAAAGTCACAATATAGCCCAAGGCTGCACGTTGTTGATTGGTTAATGTTTTAATATAATTCTCATTCAACTGAATAGTATTGTTGTTGTCTGTCCAAAGTATTTTAATGTACGTGTTTTGTATTGCGTTACTTTGATTTTCATTATTTATGGATGTAGTTTCTTGATTATTTAAAGTCTGCGAGAAAAATGGAATACTCTGACTTAGAAAAATTAATAGAAAAAGGAATCGTAAATTCATGAATAGGATATGTGAAATTATAAAGATAAAAGTACTGGTTATATTTTATTTTTCTGCATGGTTAATTTATTTGTTGCGTAATTAAGCATTATTTACAAATAGCGATAACAAAAAAGCTACCCAGTGTGGATAGCTTTTATAAAACAATTTTTTTATACTCACTTAGAATGAACCGCAAATGTTACCTGAAAATGTAGCTCCCGCATTGGCAGAAACATCAGATTTAACAGCAGACGCAGCAATTTTCACAATGGTATAAGGAGGTGTAAAAGCGGTGTTTTGTCCTGTTTTATTACCAGTTGTATTAGTGAAAACATTTCCGGACGTTACACTTACAGCAGTAAAACCAGTCATTAGGTCAATTGGGTTTTTTACATTTTCAAACACATTGTCTTCAACTTTTATATTGGCTTCAAAACCTGCGGCAATACATTTATTGCTAACAGAACTGTTGAAATAACTGTTCACGATATGTACTTTTCCAAATCGAACTCTAGGCATTCTTTCTTTACATCCGCTAGCCCACCAGCAGCGTGCAAATGTGATTCTTAATTTGCCGCGATCTGCAGTTGCCCCATCGCTTGAACCAATTAAGTTAGAATATCTGTGGTCATCTGAACCACCTGGACCACCTGCTTTTGGAGCTTTAAGGTAGGTGAATTTTGAATATGAAACCGTTATGTAATCAGATTGGTTTTTAATATCAAAGTTTCCGTCAACACCGTCTCTGAATTCACAATGATCAACCCATACATTCTGACAGTTGTCAAGAATTGCATTATCCCAGCCATCAGTATCATAAGCACCCGGACCTTCAAAAATTAGGTTTCTGATAATCAGGTTTTTACATCTCTTAATATTGATTATTCCTGAGCCATCTTTAGTTTGGTTTGTTGATACCAGTTTTGCACCGCTGGTACCGTAAATAGTTTTACCAGTCTGGTCTTGTAATGATAATCGGGCAGAAACAGTGATGGTACCGGAAACTTTGATCACTTTTACAGAACTGTTTTCAATAGCCGATTTCAATTGTGCATAATTGGTTACAGTTGTCTCTGCAGATGTGCCTCCGCCGGTTGTGCTTCCGTTTTGAGAAGCCCATCCCGGTACTTCAGAGCAAACCCCAACTTTTGAAGTTGAAGCAGAAACTGTCTCCTGGGTACTTAGGACAGCGTTGTCAGCATTTTGATCATCATCTGTGTTACAGGCTGCAAAACTCAAGGTAATCGCAAATAGCGAAATCGCAAATTTGGTTTTAAAATTCATAATGGTTTTTTGTTTGGTTATTACTACATTTTATAGTAATGCAAAGATGTTGATTAAATCCTACACAAATATTGAACTTGTTCAATTATTTTGTAATTAATTTGAATATTTGATTTTTTTTGTATAATTATTCTGAGTATAATATAATTTTTATATTTTTGCGTAATCGATTACATTATTTAAATTCACTCCCAAATTTTAGAATTTTAGAAATTTTAATTAAGAAATAATTAAAAGTATGTACGAAGAACTAAGACAGAATATCGAAAGAAAAATTACTCTTACAGACGAAGAGTGGAAATTAATATTGGATAAAACAGAATTTATTAAATTAAAAAAAAATGAGTTTTTGCAAATCCAGGACTCTAATAATTCTTACGAAGGTTTTATTCTGAGCGGGGCACTTAAGACTTATATTTTGAATGAAAACGGAACAGAAACTGTCATTTTCTTTTCATTTGAAAACGAATGGATATGTGACCTGGAAAGTTTTTATTATCATAAATTGACTAAATATAACATAAAAGCGATTGAAGATAGTGAGATATTAGTAATTAATAAATCCAATAAAATGCTTTTATTTAAAGAGGTTCCAAAATTGATTCAATTTCATATTTTAATGGTTGAAAGGGCAAATATCGCCATACAGGAAAGATTGGTTGATGTTTTAAATAAAACCTCAAAACAACGTTATATTGAGTTTGTAAAGAAATATCCTCAAAAGACCCAAAAAATAAACAATAAAAATTTGTCTTCTTATTTGGGAGTAACACATGAATTTTTATCAAAAATCAAAAAGAGTTTTTAATCTTAAACAAATAAGCCAAAAACCTAATTTAGCTTACTAATGAATTAATTGTCTTAAAATCAATGTTTTATTTGTTGTTTAAAATGTATTTTGGATGATGGGGATTTTGTATGCCTGAAAAGTAATTGTTTTTTGTTAACATAAAACTATCATTTCGTTGAATTGATGAAATATTTTGTAAATTGCACTATAAAATTATCATATTCGCAAAATGGAACAACAAAAAACATATATTCCTAAAAATAAAGTAAGAATTGTAACAGCCGCTTCGCTTTTTGACGGTCATGATGCAGCCATCAATATTATGCGCCGTATTATTCAGTCAACTGGTGTTGAAGTAATCCATTTAGGGCATGACCGCAGTGTTGAAGAAGTGGTAAACACAGCAATCCAGGAAGATGCGAATGCAATCGCCATGACATCTTATCAAGGCGGACACAACGAGTACTTTAAATATATGTATAATCTGCTTCGCGAAAAAGGAGCAGGACACATCAAAATCTTCGGAGGTGGAGGCGGCGTTATTCTGCCAGGCGAAATCGAAGAATTGCATGAATATGGTATTACCAGAATTTATTCTCCGGATGACGGTCGTTCTTTAGGATTACAGGGGATGATTAATGATTTGGTTGAAAGAGCTGATTTTCCGATTGGAGATAAATTAAACGGAGAAATCGATCATATTGAAAGCAAAATGCCAACTGCAATTGCACGTTTAATTTCAGCTGCAGAGAATTTCCCTGAAATTGCAAAACCCGTTTTTGATCAAATTCACGAAAGTAATACAACTTCTAAAATTCCGGTTTTGGGAATTACAGGAACGGGAGGAGCGGGAAAATCTTCTTTGGTTGACGAATTGGTTCGCCGTTTCTTAATTGATTTCCCGGAAAAAACAATCGGATTAATTTCTGTAGATCCTTCGAAAAGAAAAACCGGAGGAGCTTTGTTAGGAGACAGAATCCGAATGAATGCGATAAATAATCCTCGCGTATATATGCGTTCGCTGGCGACACGTCAGTCGAATTTGGCTTTGTCGAAATATGTAGCCGAAGCGATTCAGGTTCTAAAAGCAGCTAAATACGATTTGATTATTTTGGAAACTTCAGGAATTGGTCAGTCGGATACCGAGATTATGGATCATTCTGACGTTTCTCTTTATGTAATGACACCGGAATTTGGTGCAGCAACACAATTGGAGAAAATCGACATGCTTGATTTTGCTGATTTAGTGGCTTTAAATAAATTTGATAAAAGAGGCGCTCTTGACGCTTTACGCGATGTTAAAAAACAATATCAAAGAAACCATAGTCTTTGGGATAAAAATCCGGACGAAATGCCGGTTTTCGGAACGATTGCTTCGCAGTTTAACGATCCGGGAATGAACACGCTGTACAAAGCGATCATGGATAAAGTGGCACAAAAAACGAATTCTGACTTGAAATCGACTTTTGAAATCACTAAAGAAATGAGCGAAAAGATATTTGTAATTCCGCCGGGAAGAACACGTTATTTATCTGAAATTGCTGAGACTAATAGAAATTATGATGAGACTGCAATTTCGCAACAAAAAGTAGCGCAGAAATTATACGGAATCTTTAAAACCATAGAATCTGTTTCTGGAAAAATTCCGCAGATTACAAAAGCAGGAATCGATGATTCAACTGTTTTGCCAAGCGGAATCGCAGAACACGACGAAAACAGAATCTTTTTAAACCTTTTACTAAATCAATTTGATAAAGTAAAAATGGACTTAGATCCGTATAATTGGGAAATTATTGTCAATTGGGCTGATAAAGTAGCGAAATATAAAAATCCGGTTTATTCGTTTAAAGTTCGCGATAAAGAAATCAAGATTGCAACACATTCTGAAAGTTTATCGCATTTACAAATCCCGAAAATTGCTTTGCCAAAGTACGAAGCTTGGGGCGATATTTTGCGTTGGAATTTACAGGAAAATGTCCCTGGTGAATTTCCGTTTGCTTCTGGATTATATCCGTTTAAACGTGAAGGCGAAGATCCGTCAAGAATGTTTGCGGGCGAGGGCGGACCAGAAAGAACCAACAAGCGTTTTCATTATGTAAGTGCGGGAATGCCGGCAAAACGTCTTTCAACGGCTTTTGACAGTGTAACTTTATACGGAAACGATCCCGATTTACGTCCGGATATTTACGGAAAAATTGGAAATGCCGGAGTTTCAATCTGCTGTTTAGACGATGCTAAAAAGCTATATTCAGGTTTCGGTTTGGTTCATGCGTTGACTTCGGTAAGTATGACGATCAACGGGCCTGCGCCAATGCTTTTAGGTTTCTTTATGAATGCTGCAATCGATCAGCAATGTGAGATTTACATTAAAGAAAATGGCTTAGAAAAAGAAGTTGAAGCAAAAATCAACAAACTATATGCAGCCAAAGGAATCGAAAGGCCGAAATACCAAGGTGAACTTCCAGCAGGAAACAATGGTTTGGGATTAATGCTTTTGGGTGTTACAGGAGATCAGGTTTTACCTTTGGACGTTTATAACGAAATAAAAGTAAAAACGTTAGCTCAGGTTCGTGGAACGGTTCAGGCCGATATTTTAAAAGAAGATCAGGCGCAAAATACTTGTATTTTTTCAACAGAATTTGCGCTTCGATTAATGGGCGACGTTCAGGAATATTTTATTACCAAAAATGTTCGTAATTTCTATTCGGTTTCGATTTCGGGATATCATATTGCCGAGGCGGGAGCGAACCCGATTACACAATTGGCATTTACGCTTTCAAATGGTTTCACTTACGTGGAATATTATTTGAGCCGTGGCATGAACATCAACGATTTTGGACCAAATTTATCGTTCTTCTTCTCAAACGGAGTAGATCCGGAATATTCAGTAATTGGTCGCGTGGCGCGTAAAATTTGGGCAAAAGCCATGAAATTGAAATACGGAGCCAACGAAAGAGCGCAAATGCTGAAATATCATATTCAGACTTCAGGACGTTCTTTACACGCACAGGAAATTGATTTCAACGATATCAGAACCACTTTACAAGCCTTGTATGCGATTTATGATAACTGTAATTCATTGCACACCAACGCTTACGACGAAGCAATTACAACACCAACAGAAGAATCGGTTCGTAGAGCTATGGCAATTCAGTTGATTATTAATAAAGAATTAGGTTTGGCGAAAAACGAAAATCCAATTCAGGGTTCCTTCATCATCGAAGAATTAACCGATTTGGTGGAAGAAGCCGTTTTACAGGAATTCGACCGAATTACAGAAAGAGGCGGAGTCCTTGGCGCAATGGAAACGATGTACCAAAGATCTAAAATTCAGGAGGAAAGTTTGTATTACGAGACCTTAAAACACAACGGAGATTTCCCAATTGTGGGTGTAAATACGTTCCTGAGTTCTAAAGGTTCGCCAACGGTAATTCCGGCTGAGGTAATTCGTGCCACAGAAGAAGAAAAACAATACCAGATTACGATGCTGGATAACCTGCATAATTTCCACGAAGCAAAAGTAAATGAGCATTTAAGCCAGTTACAGGAAGCAGCCATTAAAAACGAAAACTTATTCGATTATTTAATGGAAGCTACAAAGGTTTGTTCGTTAGGTCAGATTACTTCGACGTTGTTTGAGGTTGGTGGGCAGTATAGAAGGAATATGTAAAATTTTATTTTTTTTTGTAGATTTTAAGGAAAAACCTCTCAAAGATATTTGGGAGGTTTTTTGTTTTGTAAAGAGAAAATTTATGTTATTAATCATTTAAAG
Source organism: Flavobacterium flavigenum (assembly GCF_027111255.2). Lineage (NCBI taxonomy): Bacteria > Pseudomonadati > Bacteroidota > Flavobacteriia > Flavobacteriales > Flavobacteriaceae > Flavobacterium > Flavobacterium flavigenum. The sequence goes on from NZ_CP114285.2 coordinate 5,403,979, forward strand.
AAAAATACTATATTTAAATTAAAAAAACGGATGGATATTCTAATACTATTTGTTTCTGGTCTAGTTCCAATTTTAATTACACTTTGGTTGAATGAAAGAGTAAAAGGAAGTGTTCAAAATACTTTTAATAAACAACTTGAAGAAATAAAAAAAGAACATTCAAAAGAACTTTCTCAATTCCAATCGGAACTTAATTATTTAAAATCAAAAGAGAGCTTTAAGTTTACTAAACTTCATGAAAAGAGATTTGAAGTGATGGCAGAAACTTATAAGTATTTGACTGATGTTTTGATTAAGTTAAGACTTTATGTAGCTCCATTAAAAAGTAGTCTTAATGATGAAACGGCTGAAGAAATTAATCATAAACAATCTTGTGATTATCATGACGCTCATAATAAATTTCATGAGTATTATAGTTTCAACAAAATTTATTTCAATGATGAAATTGAAGAATTATTAGAAAAATATTTGGCTTCTTCATTAGAAATTTCTAACCAACATTTTAAAAAAGAGTATCTAGGTAGAGAAGGGAGGTTTTATAACACTAAAGTCTATATTTCGGATGGAAGTGCATATGAAAAAGTTCGAGAATTAATAGAGCCAATTCAGTTTGAAATAAAAAATAAATTTAGGGAAGTTTTAGGTGAATCATAACTAAAAAAATATAAATGGAAGTTATAACAGAATTTACGATTTTGAAAGTTGGCAACATTATTTATGCAGCTAAGCTTGAAAAAGATTACATATTAACTGGTTATAATTACAGCGAAATATATAAGATATGTTAGCATATTTGGAGCCAACAGATAAAAGTGAAAAAGGATTTCAAATAACCTTAAGCAGCATAGTAAATCTTGAATATCAGGTTTATTAGAAATTATTTTACAAAATAATCATATTAACACTAAGAATAAAAGATGAGTAATAAACATGATATTGAAACTTATTCTAGATTAGAAAGAGCAGCTGATTACTTTCTGCATTGTTCATTCACTAGTTTACAAAATGCAATGCGAGATGAATTAAAAGGATTAATTTATCTTGAAGAAATAATGAAAATAGACGTCTCTGAAAAAGATAAGATGAATTTTAAAAAAGCAAAATTGCCAACGAATCCAGTTGAACTACTTCAATCTGGAAATCTTAATATTTCAGGAGACTTAATGAACAAATTTTTACATGCCGGATATGTTACAGAGAAACGCCTTCTAGAAGAACATGTTAAGTTTAATAAAGAACATAAAATAGGTTCAATAGAAATATTGGGACATTTAAATAATTTTGGTTTTTTTATAGAAACTGTTATTAATCGTCATTTGCTTTTTTTATTACATATCGAAGAAATAGATTCTATTAGTTATAATAGAATTTCTATAGCTAAAATTATGGAAAGAATAATTTATCTATTTAAAGATGAACTCAAAAAAAATAAAATTCAATTGAATGAGATTATAAATTTATTTTCCTTGAGAAATAAAACCGTTCATTTTACACCAGATAATGCAATAGCTTTAAATGTTAAGTTGATCGAACTATATAGAATTTGGAATCAAACAATAAAGCTTCTAAAAGTCTTAGAGAAAAAAGAGAAATTTAAAGGTATAAAATTATCAGAAAAACTTGGTAATTCTAGCAATGATTTTCAGCAGCATTGGAATTAAAATCAAGAATTCCAGCTAGTCGCGAGCGTGACGCTCGCGTTAGCACATAAAGACTTAAAAAAATATTAAACTCTCTTTTTTACAGTAACTTTTGTCTTCAACTTTTCAATAACAGCATCAGTTTTTGCATTTTCACAAATAAACCGTAAAGATTCAGCATAACGGTAATAATATTCAGGAGCTAAGTCTAAAGTAAGAGAAAAAAGTTTACCATACCATTCGGCAGCATTTTCCAGTTTAAAATGCGAATAAGAGGAATCTCCTAACTTTTGAAATAAATCTACAGACTTGTAGCCTTTTGCAGCAATTCTTTCATAGGTTTTCATTACATCAACATAAGCATAAGTGTTGCTTACTTTATCAGTAATAAAGACTTTTTCATTTTGGTCAGCGGCACTGAATGAAAGAATAGTCCCTGTTACTAAAATAACAAGTCGTTTTTGCATAAGCATCGGATTAACAGAATGGTTTTGAGTTTTTGTTTCGCAAATATATCTAAATCAATAAATCAATAGTATAAGTTATTTTTTGAGTGTTTTTTTTTAGAAAATTTAGCGATTTTGAGCTATTCCCTAAAAGTTTTCAGATATTTTTAATCGAGAAAAATGTTTCATGAAAATTAATAGCATAATTTTATATTCAAACGACATCGTTATGACTATCCGGGAGTATTCTAAAAAAATAAATAATTTGCTAGCAGGGGAGGATGTACCCCAGTCTTCTGATGATACTGATTTAGAAACTACAGTTTCCAAAATTTTGGATAAACCAAATATTTATTTTACGCTTCAGGATCTTTCTGAGGGATCGGTTGAATCGATTATGCTAAATAACAAAATAGTAAAGTTGTTTTCAGATCATGTAGACTTGTTGTTTTTAAGTGAAAAAGAAGCCGGAAATGTTTGCTTTGCTAATAATACTGAGCTACGTCCGGAATTCAGGCAAAACTTCACAGCTGTAGAACTTGCGGATTATGTTTATGCTTTTGCACATTCTTCTTTTTATAAAGAATCCCGAAAAGTAGCGATTACATCAGAGACTGATCTTTTTTGTAAACTGGTAAAAATTGGATCTTGTTTTAGAAAATAGAATAAAAAAAACAGCCCTTGGGGATGGGCTGTTTTCTACAGGGCAAAATAAAATTAACGACGAAAGGCAGGACTTTCGTTTACTGATTGGTCTAACGCAATTGCTTTTGATTTTTTTGCAGAAACCGTAATTTTATGATTCACCACTCTGTTATTTTCTAAAACTTTTAAATAATAAGTTCCGGCAGGATACGTTTCAAGGCTTAAGGTTTTTGAAACTTCTAATTCGTTGGCAGAAAATTCTCCCGTGTAAAGTAAATTTTGTTTTTCGTCACGGATGGAAAAATTTGATTTTTCGGCAGCGTTTAATGTAAAGCTAACTACTTTTCCATTTCCGGTTTTTATATACAAGATATAATCTCCTTTTTCATTACCTGCATACGTACTTAATGTTGTTAAAAATACAGCTACAACGAAGCTCAGTCTTAAAATTTGTTTCATCTTTTTTTTAATTTTTAATCTTAATTTTCTTTTTCGTGGTATTGACAAAACTACAAATACTTCTTTTATATCAAAATTTTTTATGTGTTTTTTATTAACACTAAGTTGTTGATTTAAAAGTATTTCTGTTTTTTATTGTTGTACTTATGAATAAATTGAGCTTTTGGTTTTGTTTTTTTAGATTTTCTCTAATCTTTTAACATTTAGTGCTTTAGGTGTTATAGGTATTATTTTGTTAAATTGTCCTGACTTTTTTGGTTTCGAAAGTAAAATCTTAAAATAAAAAAAAACAGCTCGAGAACCACCAAGAGCTGTTTTAAAAACCGTTAAGTTTTAAACTTTACTAACTATCTAACCTCATTTTTATACTTATATGAAAGCATAAACTTTTTATCGTATTGCTACGCTTGTATTTTTATCAGAAGATTTCTCTTTGTAAACTGTTGAAAGTGCTTTTGCTGATAATACAGTTGCATTATCTTTAATCGTAATTTCATGTTTTATTGTTTTTACACCATCTTCAACTTCTAAAAAATAAGTCCCTTCAGGAAATTCTTCAAAGCTGAAAGTTTTTAAGATTCCGTTTTTACCTGTAGCTTTTTCAGAATAAATCAGGTTGCCGTCCTGGTCATAAATAGATAAATTGGCTTTTGTAACGTTGTTTAATCCAAAAGTCACTTCTTTACCATTTCCTTTAATTACATAAAGGGCAAAATCATCATTACAGCCAATTGCATAAGTATTGATACCCACAAAAAGTAAGGCTGCTACTAAAGTTAATTTTAAGATATTTTTCATGATTATATTTTTTAAATTGTTTGTTCAAATTTTATACTGCTAAATTACTTTAACAGATCAGTAAAATACACAACTGTATTTTCTTATATATGTGCTATATTCTCATTTACGAAACCGTTATAGGTTAAAATTTGAATTATTATTGCTGTTAATGTTAATTTGGTTGCTATTTTTTAATGTTTTGATCATGTTTAAAATATCTTTGATGCAGCAATTGCCTTATTGATGTATCGTAATTTTCTTCATAAATTAGGAAAGGATGGGAATAGGTTTATTTGGAAAATAGTAACAAAAAAAACAGCCCGTCCGGAGCTGTTTTTTTTAAAACTGTTAAGTTTAATTATTTAGCTGCTACATCGCTTTTAGCAGATCCTGTTTTGTAAACTGATGAAACCGGTTTTGGTGATAAAACGGCAATATTGCCTTTAATGATAATTTCGTGTGTTGTCGTTTTTACATTGTCTTCAACTTTTAGAAAATAGGTTCCTGAAGGGAATTCCTCGAAGCTGAAAGTTTTTAATATACCTTCTTTACCTGTAGCTCTTTCAGAATAGATAAGATTTCCTTCATCGTCATAAATAGATAAGTTTGCTTTTGTGATATTATTTAATCCAAAAGTAACTTTATTACCATTTCCTTTAATCACGTGAAGAGTTCCACCTTCACTTCCGTCAATTGCATATGTACTGATTCCTGAAAAAAGTACTGCTGCGATTACACTTAATTTTAATGTCTTTTTCATGGCCTTATTTTTTTTAATTATTGTTCTAATTTGATACTGCTAAATTACTTCAACAAATCAATTAAATGTATTACTGTGTTTTCTGATATATATGCTGTATTCTCATTTACGAAACCGTTATAGGTTAAAATATAAATTATTTATTACGTTAATGTTAATTTGATGATTATTTAATAAAATTTAGGAATAGGTTACAGATGCAGAAATCAGTCGGGTTCTTTAAATTATCACTTAAAAAAAATAAAAAAAACAGCTCAAGAACCACCAAGAGCTGTTTTAAAAACCGTTAAGTTTTAAACTTTACTAACTATCTAACCTCATTTTTATACTCTATGAAAAGTATAAACTTTTTTAGCGTACTGCTACGCTTGTATTTTTAACAGAAGAGTTGTCTTTATAAACTGTTGAAATCGCTTTTGATGATAAAGCTACTTTATTATAAGAAACAATGATTTCATGTTTTGTTGTTTTTACACTATCTTCTATTTTTAAGATATAAGTTCCTTCTGGAAAACCTTCAAAAGTTATTCTTTTTAAGATTCCATCTTTACCTGAAGCATTTTCAGAATAAAGTACAGTTCCGTCCTGGTCATAGATTACTAATTTTGCTTCAGTTACCCTGTTTAATCCAAAGGTGATTTCATTACCATTTTCTTTGATAACATGAAGGATGTAATCATTTCCATCAATTGCATAACTACTTATTCCTGAGAAAAGTACCGCTACTACTAAGCTTAATTTTAAGATGTTTTTCATGATTTATGTTTTTTAATTATTGTTCTGATTTTATACTGCTAAATTACTTCAACAATGTAATTAAGTGCACAACTGTATTTTCTGATATGTGTGCTGTATTCTCATTTACGAAACCGTTATAGGTTAAAATTTGAATTATTTATATCTATAATGTTAATTTGATATTTATTTAACAAATTATAAAAAGTAATTACAGGAGTAGAAATAATTGCTATTAGATGTTCTTATTATTTATTAGAATAAAAAAAAACAGCTCAAGAACCACCAAGAGCTGTTTCAAAAACCGTTAAGTTTTAAACTTTACTAACTATCTAACCTCATTTTTATACTGTGAAAGTATAAACTTTTCTAGCGTACTGCTACGCTTGTATTTTCTGCAGAAAATCCTGCTTTATAAACTGAAGAAACTGCTTTTGCTGATAATACTGTAGTATTATTAGTAATCGTAATTTCGTGTTTTGTTGTTTTTACATTATCTTGTATTTCTAAGAAATAAGTTCCTTCCGGAAATTCTTCAAAGCTGAATGTTCTTAAGATCCCGTGTTTTCCGGAAGCTTTTTCAGAATAGATCAAATTCCCACTTGCATCATAAATTGATAAGTATGCTTTTGTAGTGTTGTTCAATCCAAAAGTAATTTCTTTACCGTTTTCTTTAATTACATGAAGAACGTAATCTTTACCATCAATTGCATAAGTACTTGTTCCTGCGAAAAGTAATGCTGCTACTACACTTAATTTAACTATCTTTTTCATGATATATAATTTTAAATTATTGTTCTGATTTCTATACTGCTAAATTACTTCAACAGTGTAGCAAAATGCACAACTGTATTTTCTGATATATATGCTATATTCTCATTTACGAAACCGTTATATGTTAAAATTTGAATTATTCTTGGTATTTTGGCTAATATGGCTATTATTTTTTAATTTTTTTTGATTAACTGCGAATATGAAATATAAATAGGTTTAATTATTGGTATATCGCAAATTTTGTAAGAAAAAAATAAGGTTGTGATAATTTCCGTCTCTTCTTTTATTTCAAAAAATGAAATTAGATACCGTTTTAAGAGTGTTTTATTAAGGAAAACTATTGAAAAAGTAGAAAATGAGGATAATTTGAGAATAAAATCTTTCTGCGCGTATTACCAATATTCAATTGAAAACTGATAAAATGTTCGATTATATGGGCTTATTTATTTTTGACTTTTGTTTTCAAAAAAAATTAAATCTTCAATTATTATTGTGTCATTATTTATTCAATTGTTTCTCACTGAAAACTAATTTAGTTTTTCATTTTCTTTTGCTATATAAAGGTCAAGGTATTTTAAAATCTTTTTTTGTATTTTAGTTTTTTAATTAATACTCTAATTATTTGATGCTGAAATACTTTACGTGTAAAATATTCTGCTTAATAAGGTCTGGAGATTTCAATGCAATATTCTTATTTACGAAAGCGTTGTAGGTTAAAATTTGAATTATTTTAGGTATTTTTGTTAATTTTGTTTTTATTATTTAATCTTTGATACATGAAACCAATTGCCCCAGCTCTTGAGATAATATCAAACTCCTACGGAAGTTCTTTTACCTATACTAAACATGCGCATAAGACAAATAGTAAATCGCACCTACTGCATTACCATCCCGAAATTGAAATTGTCTTTGTGAACGGCGGTGCAGGGAAGAGGCAGATAGGAAGTCATATTTCTTATTATACCAATGGTTCCCTGATTCTAATAGGTTCAAACTTGCCACATTGTGGATTTACAAACGAACAAACGGGTAACAAAGATGAAACCGTGATTCATTTCAAACCGGATTTTTTAGGAAATGAATTTTTTGGCATTCCTGAAATGAAAAAGATTCAAAAACTGCTCGAGCAGGCTAAAGCCGGAATTGCATTTGGGGGAGAAACAAAAAAGTTAATCGGGATCAGGATGGAACTGATGGAAAACAAATCTCCATTTGAGCGTTTCCTGACTCTTTTGAGTATTTTGAAAGATCTTGCCTCTTCTGAAGAATATACTATTCTAAACGCAGACGGATTCCTGATGGAAATGCAGGTACCAGACAATGACAGGATGAATGTAGTTTTTAGTTATGTAAAAGATCATTTTCAGGAGCCTATTTCTGTAGATGAGATTTCGAAACTGGTAAGTATGACAACACCGTCTTTCTGTCGTTATTTCAAAAAAATATCCAATAAAACCTTTACCGAATTCGTAAATGAATACCGTTTGGTTCATGCTTCGAAACTTTTGGCAGAGAAACCGATCAGTATAAATGAAGTTTGTTATGAAAGCGGATTTAATAACTTCAGTCATTTCAGTAAGTCGTTTAAGCAATATACGGGTAAAAGCGCATCAGAATACAGACAGGAGCACAGGGCTACGATTATGTAAAGCCTTATTTTATAGTGCATAAAACTTAACCATCATGTAGCTGATGGTTTTTTTATGTATTTTTTTGAACATAAACATTTATATTTATGATTCTTAAAAAACTTAAAACTATAAAAAAACTATGAGACATTTTAAAATACTGCTTTTTGTCTGCATACTCGGTATTGGAAGTTCTTATGCTGCTAAAGTAGATACGCTCGAAGTTGCCAGTACGGCAATGAACAAAACCTATAAAGCTGCTGCTGTACTGCCTAATTCGTATGCAAAAAGCAAAACAACATTCCCTGTTATGTATTTATTGCATGGTGCTTACGGACATTTTGGTGACTGGCTGAAGAATACGCCAAATAAAGACCTTGTAAAAAATCTGGCAGACCAATATAATATGATTATTGTAATGCCCGAAGGCGAAACGTTTAGTTTTTATATCGACAGTCCCGTAAATACAGGAAGCCAGTTTGAAACCTTTGTAACTAAAGAAGTGATCCAGAAAGTAGATAAAACATACAGAACCATCGCCAATAAAAACGGGCGTGTCATTACCGGACTTTCTATGGGAGGTCATGGGGCATTGTACCTTTCTGCCAGAAATCCTGATTTATTTTGTGCTGCCGGAAGCATGAGTGGTGCAGTTGATATGAGTGGAATGCTAAATCGTGATTCTGCTGCTCAGGTTCTTAAATTGATTGAACCTGTTTTTGGTGATAAGAGTAATGATGTAAAAATGTACGAGCAGCATGCGGTTTTAAATATGATTGATAAAATAAAAGCCAATAAACTGCCACTGATTATTGACTGTGGCATAGATGACTTTTTGATTGAGCCGAATAAAGAATTACACAGAAGGCTGGTATATAATAAGGTAGAACACGATTATACCGAAAGACCCGGTGCACATACCTGGGAATATTGGGAAAATGCACTGCCTTATCATGTTTTATTTTTTAATAAAATACTGCTTAAAAATCAGGAGATTATAAAAAAGTAAGTAAAAATATTCCGAAAGAATGCGTTAAAAGTTTTTTTTGGTTTGATTTTTGGAATACCTTTAAGTATAAACTTTAAAATTTTAAAAATATGAAAAAGATATTGACACTTTTCGCAGTTGTTGGATTAATAGTGTTTTCGAGCTGTGAAGGACCAGAAGGACCAGAAGGGCCTCCGGGGTTGGATGGGTTAAAAGGAGAACCTGGTTATGTTAGTGAAGTATTTGAACTTCAAAATGTAAATTTTAGTTTTAATGCTAATGAATATAAAATTTATCGACAATTGAATCCAGTAATAGCTAGTTCAGATGTAGTTTTGATATATAGATTAGCAGGAACAATTAATTCTAATACTCCTATTTGGCAATTGATTCCAAGAACTATTTATTTATCAAATAATCGTGAATTAGATTATGATTTTGATTTCAGTAGACAGGATTTTACAATTTATGCTGGAGGGAACTATGATGAATCTACAACGCCAGATTTATTAAATAATCAAACGTTTAGAATTGTTATAGTACCTGGAAGTTTTTCTGATAAGTCTGTTAACAAACCTGATTATTCAGATTATAATGCCGTTATCAAAAAATATAATATTGACGACAGTAATGTTCAAAAATTATAATAACAACCTGTTCATAAAAAAAGGAAATCGAAAGATTTCCTTTTTTTATGAATTTACTTTTTCAAAATTTATTCCGGATCTAAATCACTCAATTCTTTTTCCTCTCCAAATTTCAAGGAAACCAAAATCCCAACTAAAAGCGAAAGTGCAATAAATCCTAATGAAGCCCATTCCGGAACGTGGATATAATCGTGCAGCAGCATTTTTAATCCAACGAAAGCTAAAATAGCAACCAGACTGTATTCGAGATAACTGAATTTTGCCAGCATATTGGCTAAAAAGAAGTACATAGAACGCAATCCTAAAATGGCAAAAATATTAGAGCTGAATACCAAAAACGGATCTGATGTAATGGCCAGAATTGCCGGAACGCTGTCAACGGCAAACAAAACGTCCATAACTTCAATCACAATCAAGGCAACAAATAATGGGGTAGCGGCTTTTTTTGCCGTTTTAGTGGAAATGAAAAATTTCTCCCCATCTGTTTCTGAAGTAATTGGTATTACTTTTCCCAATGCTTTGTATATAAATGAATCTTTAGGCTGAAAATCTTCGTCTTCACCTGAAAACAGCATTTTTATAGCAGTAAAAATCAGGAAAATTCCAAATACATACGTAGTCCAGGTAAATTTATTGATTAGCATAACGCCAAAGAAAATCATTAACCCTCTGAAAACAATGGCACCCAGAATTCCCCAGAATAATACACGATGCTGGTATTTTTGAGGTATTTTGAAAGAAGCGAAAATGATAGCGATTACAAAAATGTTATCGACGCTCAAAGAAAGTTCAATCAGATACCCTGTAATAAACTTCATTGAAGCAACAGCAGGCTTTAGATTATCGGGATTTGCAATATAATCTGTGGTGTAAACCCAATAAATCACTCCTGAAAAGAGAAAAGATAATGTAACCCAGATCAGCGTCCATTTGCTTGCTTCTTTGGTACTGATAATATGTGGTGTTTTATTGAAGACTCCTAAATCTAAGGCAAGAATAAAAACTACGGCCAGTAAAAAAATGATCCAGACTATCATAAATTGTTGTTTTTTTAAGGGTTTTCACAAAGATAAGTGTTGAAGTTTAACTTAAGAAAGGAATTAGGTTAAACTTAACTTCAGGATTTTTAACTAAAAACCTTCATTCAACGGAGATTGTTAAAGCTTAGCTATTGTAAATCATTCGATTTTATAAATAAAAAAAGTGCCATCGATTAAGATGGCACTTTTGTGAATATAAATTAAGCTTTGAATTATAGCGCTGAGTTAACAGTTTTGATAATTCTAGCAGCAATTTTGTATGGATCTCCGTTTGAAGCTGGTCTTCTGTCTTCCAGCCATCCTTTCCATCCTTTTTGAACAGTCATCAAAGGAATTCTGATAGAACATCCTCTATCTGAAACTCCGTAAGAGAAATCGTGGATAGAAGCAGTTTCGTGCTTACCAGTTAAACGTTGGTCGTTGTAAGCTCCGTAAACAGCGATATGCTCAGCAGTTACAGGACGGAAAGCTTCACAGATTCTTTCGTAAGTTGCCTGGTCTCCACACGTTCTTAATACATTGTTAGAGAAGTTAGCATGCATACCTGAACCATTCCAGTCTGTATCTCCTAGTGGTTTTGGGTGGTACTCAATATAGTAACCATATTTTTCAGTCAAACGATCTAATAAGTAACGTGCAACCCAGATTTCATCACCTGCTTTTTTAGCACCTTTAGCGAATAATTGGAATTCCCATTGTCCACAAGCAACCTCCTGGTTAATTCCTTCAAAGTTGATTCCTGCAGCGATACACAAATCAGCATGCTCTTCTACTAATTTTCTTCCGTGAGTGTTTTTTCCACCAACAGAACAGTAGTACATACCTTGTGGAGCAGGATATCCTCCAACAGGGAAACCTAATGGCAATAAAGTTTTAGTGTCCATAATGAAATATTCTTGTTCGAAACCAAACCAGAAATCATCATTATCATCATCAATAGTAGCTCTTCCGTTAGAAGGGTGTGGTGTTCCGTCAGCGTACATAACTTCACACATTACTAACCATCCGTTGATACGGGTTGGATCAGGATAAATTGCAACAGGAACTAATAAACAGTCAGAAGATCCACCTTCAGCTTGTCTTGTTGATGAACCATCAAATGACCAGTTTCCAAGTTCTTCTAATGTTCCTTTGAAATTTTCGTGCTCTTCAACTTTAGTTTTACTTCTAAGATTTTGAGTTGGTTCATATCCATCTAACCAAATGTACTCTAACTTAATTTTAGCCATAATAATATAAATTTATTTTTTTGTTTTTTTCGCTGGGTCAAATATAGATTTATTTTTCAAGCCGTAAAAATTAGGGGGTGTATTTTGTTTCGATAGATATAATTTTTTACATAAGCGCAATTTTGTATGGGGTATATTTAAAAAATAGCAATTTTTTAATGTTTTAAAAATAAATTCGTAATAAACATGAGCGTTTTTTGAATTAATTTCTGTTCTGATTACGAAATATTGTTTGTTTCCTTAGTAATATTCGTATGTTTTGTTATATTTTTTTAAAACCATTTCGAAATTCTTTGCAAAACGTACCTTTTGTTGCTAAAATGCTTTTCAAAAATCTAAAAGCTATAGTTAAAAAGGCTTTTTTATTCTTTATATTTGTCCCTTGTATTTTTAATCAAATTATTACGAATTTTTAAAATTATATACATGTCAACATTACGTTTTCAGGCCTTGCAGGAAGCTTCATCAAGAAAGCCTGTACATTTTGAGGAAATTGACAGAAAGTCAACTATTTTCGGGGCAAATGTTTTTAATGAGAAAGCAATGAAGCAGTATTTGACTTCAGATGCATTTAAAGGAGTTAGGGATGCTATTCAGCACGGAACCAAAATAGACCGAAAACTGGCCGATTATATTGCCATGGGGATGAAAGAATGGGCTTTGGCTAAGGGTGTTACACATTATACACACTGGTTTCAGCCGCTTACCGGAACTACTGCAGAAAAACATGATGCCTTTTTTGACGTATCATACGATGGAAGTGATCCTGTAGAAAAATTTGGCGGTGCACAATTGGTACAGCAGGAACCGGATGCATCAAGTTTCCCGAACGGCGGAATCAGAAATACATTTGAAGCCAGAGGATACACAGCATGGGACCCGACTTCTCCGGCATTTATCTATGGAACAACTTTATGTATTCCTACTGTATTTATAGCTTATACAGGAGAAGCTTTAGATAATAAAATTCCGTTGTTAAGAGCTTTATCAGCTATGGATGAAGCAGCGACAGAGGTTTGTAAATATTTTGACAAAAACGTAAAAAAAGTAACGGCTACTTTAGGCTGGGAGCAGGAATATTTCTTAATTGACAGAGCTTTGGCCAATTCCCGCCCTGATTTAATGATGACAGGAAGAACTTTATTAGGGCATACTTCTGCAAAAGGACAGCAGTTAGACGATCATTATTTCGGATCTATTCCAACTCGTGCCTTAACGTACATGAGAGATTTAGAGCAGGAATGTATGTTGTTAGGAATTCCGGTAAAAACCCGTCATAATGAGGTAGCGCCGAATCAGTTTGAGCTGGCTCCAATATTTGAAGAAACCAATCTGGCTGTAGATCATAACTCTTTATTGATGGATGTGATGCAAAAGGTAGCAGAGCGTCATGACTTTAAAGTACTTTTTCATGAAAAGCCTTTTAAAGGTGTAAACGGTTCTGGTAAACATAATAACTGGTCACTGGCGACTGATACAGGAGTTAACTTATTAAGTCCGAGTAAGACGCCAATGAGCAATTTACAGTTTTTAACGTTCTTTATTAATACTATAAAAGCAGTTAACGATTATGAAACTTTATTAAGAGCTTCTATCGCAACAGCGAGTAATGATCACAGGTTAGGGGCAAATGAAGCGCCGCCGGCTATTATTTCGGTATTTATTGGGGAGCAGTTAACGAAAGTTCTAACCGAACTGGAAAGTGTAACTACAGGAAAATTATCGCCTGAAGAGAAAACCGATTTAAAACTGAATGTGGTGGGTAAAATTCCGGATGTTCTTTTGGATAATACAGATAGAAACAGAACGTCTCCTTTTGCCTTTACAGGAAATAAATTCGAATTCAGGGCAGTAGGTTCAAATTCAAACTGTTCGAATGCAATGACTACTCTGAATGCGATTGTAGCAAAACAATTAAAGGACTTTAAAATTGAAGTAGATACTTTGATTGATACGAAAGGTTTGAAAAAAGACGAAGCAATCTTCAATGTTTTGAGGGAATATATAAAGGAGTCCAAAAAAATCCTTTTTGAAGGAGACGGTTACAGCGATGCCTGGGAAAAAGAAGCTTCGAAAAGAGGTTTAAGTAATTTTAAAACTACACCTGAAGCCATTAAAGCAAAAGTTTCTAAACAGGCTTTAGACTTATTTGCTGAATTAGGCATTTTAAATCATGTTGAAGCTGAGGCACGCTATGAAATTGAATTGGAGGAATATACTAAGAAAATTCAGATTGAAGGCAGGGTTTTAGGTGATATTGCCAGAAATCATGTGATTCCGACTGCCATTCGTTATCAAAATACTTTAATTGAAAACGTAAAAGGACTGAAAGAAATTTTTGGTAAAGAATTCGAAACTATTGCCAAAGAACAAATCATTCTGATTAAAGAAATTTCAGGTCATATAGAAGGAATCAATTCAAAAGTAGAAGCGATGACGAATGAAAGAAAAACAGCAAATAATTTAACAGATGCGCAAAAAATGGCTGAGGCTTATTGCAATAAAGTGAAGCCATATTTTGAAGATATCCGTAATCATTGCGATAAGCTGGAATTACTAGTAGATGATGAAAGCTGGACGCTGACAAAATACAGAGAACTTCTGCTTACGAAATAAAAAATAATTGATTGTATTATTGAAATGCCTTTCCGGTTTTCGGAAAGGCATTTTTTTTATTTCTGATTTTAGAGGGGTAACAATTGTAAGTTTAATTTGATATAGAGTTGTGTTTACAACTTTATTAACCTCAAAATATTTTACTATGAAAACAATTGTACGTCTCATTACAGCAGTACTCGTTTTAATGTCAGGATCTGTTTTTGCACAGAAATATCAGGACACCTTAATAACGGTCAGAAATGTCAGATTGCATTATGAATATGATGTAAGCTGGACAAAAGAAGTTAAAGCCAGGAATATTAATGAATTTATTAAAAACCAATCTGAACCTTCCATTAAATCTTCCACACAAATTCAGTCTATTTTACAGAAGATAAAATTATCTAAAGAGCCTTGTGTTAATTCGGGATTTGAAAGTGGTTACAGCGGATGGACCGGATTGAGCCTCAAACACGGACTTACAACACTTCCTATTGAAAACGGCTTAACACTTAATCCGGGCGTTTCAGCATTGCCTTTTACGGGTACAGCATCCGGACAAAATTTTACTTCAATCGAAACAACAGGAACAGATGTCCTTTTATTAGCATCGACTCCTTCATTTTCAATGTCTAAAACAGCACCGGGTTCCACTGGAACACAATCAATTCGTTTAGGAAATGATCAGCCGGGTTATAGTGCAGAAGGGATTGCCAAGCGTTTTGTAGTAACAGCAGCAAATGCTAAATACTATTTTCAATATGCCATGGTAATGGATAAAAGCCATTCAAATCCAGATGGAAGTGTAAATGGTTCTGAAGTCTTTTTTATTGCAGAAGCAGTAGATATGACCGGAGTAACGGTTGATAAAATGGTAGATATTGCTGCTCCTTCAAATCCATTTATCAGTGCTACTAATACTCCTGGTGAAGGAATCAAGTACTACAGAGACTGGCGTTGCGCTTATCTCGATTTGTCAGGTCATATCGGGAAGGAAGTGGTAATTATGTTTATAAACTCAGATTGTTCTGCCGGAGGTCATAACGGATATACCTATATTGATGATACTTGTACAGCATGTAAAAATACTTCAGAAGGAGTTATTGATTTAGATTTAAAAGGACATGATTGTATAAATCCGAAGCAAACTTTTAATGGGACATTTACTGTTCCCAGAGCAGCAACCAATGTACAGATTAGTTTTGAGATTTATCAAAACGGAACAATGCTGAACAGCATACCTGCCAGCACATTTTCAGGCTCCAATTATACAGTTGATGTTGCCGCAACTGATTTTCCAAACCAGACCCCAGGAACTTGTTATGATGTAGTAGCAAAACTGACTTTTAATTTAATAGACTTAAACGGAAATGTACAAACAGTTGTCCAGTACTCTGCAAATCCTGTTTTGGGTGTGCAATATGGGCAAACGTCAGGTTTTGACAATGATATCTGTTTTTGTATCAATAATTTAGGGGCCTATTGCTGTGATTCTGAAAATCTGGTTGTAAACGGTAACTTTGAAGCTGGAAATTCAGGTTTCACAAGTTCATATACTCTTGACCCAACTACTTATCCGGGACAATACTACGTAACAAATACTGCGGCGGCTTTTGGAGCAACAGTAACTGATCATTCGTTTTGTGCTGATCCTGTAGTATATGTATCAAACAGCAAATATTTGACAGTGAACGGAAAAACACAGCAAACAGGTTCTTCAGTAATTTGGGAACAAACAATAACAGGATTAAGACGAGGAGAAAAATACCGTTTTTGTGCTAATTTCAAAAACATGAAACAATGCACTTTTGATATTCTTCCGAAAGTCAGATTAGAAGCAGGCAGTACAACTTCAGCTGTGTTTACAGTAAATATGGCAACTGCTAATGCTTGCGACTGGCAAAACGCAGATGTAGTTTTCACAGCAACAGGAAGCAGCGAAACGGTTCGAATTTATCTTGATGAAACTGGTAATGGTGACGGAAATGACTTAGCAATTGATGATATTTACATAGGTGCTTTAGGCGATCCGGGGCTTGCAATTACAGTGCAGCACAATGGAACCAATAATGCAATTATTGCATCGGTTAATAGTATTGCAACGTCAGATGACAGTATTAAAGGTGATTGTAGAAAATACCACTGGTATGTAGCCGAGGTTACTTCATATCCTTCTATAGTGATTGACTGGAGTACATTTGCCCACGGAAACAACTCTGGAAGTAATCTGCCTCCTTTTGCAGGAACTTCATCGCCAGCAATATGGGATCTGACGACTACTTTCCCTGGTTATACTTTTGCAAATAACAAATTGTATATCATTGGAATGTACACACCCGAATGCGATTGTTATGACAGTGGTTTTACCTATCAGTTAACATTTAATACCACGTCTAAATCTGCCAATGCTGCCGGAATTACAGACGAACAAAAAGCAGAAATTATTGATGCTATTTTAAATGGTTTAAAACCGGGCAAAACAGATAATTCGTCAACTACTAATGAGCCGGAAACAAAAATAAAAGAGAATGTTCAGCTTTATCCTAATCCTGTAGCAAATGAATTAACCGTTTCTGCTTTGAATGAGGCAATTTCTGAAGTTATTATTTCAGATTCAACAGGAAAAACAGTTAAAAAACAATCTTTTGCCTCTCAGAACAGTATTGAAAGAATGAATGTGTCTAGTTTACCGCAGGGACTTTATTTTGTGAAAGTAATCAGTGATAAAAATACCTACGTGTCGAAACTGATTAAAGATTAAAATATTTAAGCTAAAACGTCAAAACGGGCTATCTATAATTTTAGGTAGCTCGTTTTATAAGACATAAAATCATTATTTATAGTGATTCTTTTCGTTTGGGTAAAAATTAATTTTGCTTAAAATGAGTAAGAATCCTAAGGTTAGTTTCTTTTACAAAAAACTCAATATAATTTTTATTCAATGAAAAGTATTTTACTCGTTTTTTTTCTTTGTTTAAGTATTTCCAGTTATGGGCAATATGCTAAAAAAGATTTGTCTGAAAATTATGTTTCTGATGCAAATGATTTGTTTTTTGAGAAAATGGTTGTCCATCTAAATCCTTCTTGCCGATTATTGAATATAAGCAATGCTCTTCTCGATAAAATTACATTTTATGATATGTTGGGTCAATTACAAAAAACTGTTGTGGTTTTAACCAATAAAGAAGACCATCTAATTGACCTGTCCCAGCTATTGAAAGGTACATATTTCATTGTTTTGGAAAAGGATGATAAAACAACCAGGAGAAAAATCATTATTAATTAGAATTTATTATGAAATAGACATATCAATTTGATGACTTTTTTAAATCGGAATTTTATATTGTAAACGAAAATGATAGAAAAGCAATTGCCTTTATAAAGAAAAAAATTGGAGATTTTACAGCTAATTTTGAAAATACGATTTACGAAGGCGAAGAAGTTTATTTTATTGATATTAAAAATGAGCATTCGTTTGGCAAATACGCAGTAAACAAAAAAACTGGAATAGTAAAGACTGAAATTCAGGCTTCTTTTGAACCTACACCAAAACCTATAATTGAAAATAAGGATAATTATATTGAAATCAAATAATTGAAAATGAAAAAAAACTACAGTTTTTATCAAAAAACAGAAGAAGTTTATTTTAGTACAGAATTCGCTTTTCCTATAGCGGTGATCGTCATGGCTTCTATTATTACCTATGGATTGCTTTACTTTTTTGGTATAGCTTTAGCTGTGATTTTTAATGTAATTATTTCTTTTATCGGAAGTTTCTATTTCTATTACTTTGGTAAATCATCCACAGCTATAACTTTAGATTTTTTAATTCGGGTTGCATTAGTTTCCGGTTTCTTTTTATTTATGGATTACGGAGTTTTTGCGCTCGTTAAATATCAGAAAACAGACGTTTTCAATAAAATATATTTTTATCTATGGTTAACAATTATTTTAGGAGTTCCTCTTTTATATTACATTTTTCAATACAGCCGATATTATTATAAAGAAACAAAAAATGCAGGAACATATATAAAAGTTCATCTTACAGTGCATCATGACAGGGAATTGCTTACCGTTATTGATACGATACAGTTTGTCAATACTGTAAAACGTAGTATGTCGGATATCAAATTAGAAAAGCCTGATTGTTTCTATTCGGATGCGGAATTAAAAAAGATGGATGATAATAGCGTTCGGAATTATCTGGGAAAAGATGCTTTTAGAGGTTTAATGCATTTACCTTTCGATGCAGATGTACTTTTTATCTCCTGGTATTCTATTGTTGAAGATAAATATTATGATATTGAAGTACCTTTTCCTTTTGAAAAACTGTTTATTGAACAGGAAAAATATCCAACAAATGTTTCAGAAGTTTTGAGAGGCAAAAAATCAAAACCGTTAAATCTGCACATTCATGCCAAAGGCGGAATTCGGCTTTTTAATGTTGATGAGGTTTTAATCAATCTTCCTGAAAGTATTCCGACAGTTATTTCAGAGCAAGAGCGAAATAAAAAAATAGAAATCTATAGGGATTTACAAGATTATTATCGCGCGCCAAAAGCTTTTGAAGAATTGATAGAAAAAATTAAATCATCTAACGGAATTGAAGAACGTTTCTTTATACAAAACAAAAAGTTTAACTGGAGTATGCACATTTCAGGTCTGAAAGGCAATAATTATTTAGATGTTTTAGATGTTTCTTTCAGTAAATACAAAACTGAAATTGCCGAATTGGATATGCCTGGATTTCGATTTTTGCCAAAAGAAATCGGAATTGTTTACAGAGGAAATTATTTGTATGACTGGCTTAATCTATACATTAACACACAGGAAATTTATTACTTTATACAAGAACTCAAGAGCGGAAATGAATGCAGTCCTGTTTCTTTTGAACTTGTTTTTGAAGATTTGACAGAAACAGGTTTAAAATTCACAATCAGGTCAGGCGACAAATTTATGATTTTTAATAATTGGAAAATTAGTATCAGAAACGACCGCAAGCAAGACATGACAGACCATCTTTTGCATATCGATGAAGATCAGCAAAAGCGTGCTTTATATAAGGAAGCATGGGATTTGGTTGCCAGTAAACAATACGATCAGGCTCAGGAAAAATGCGATACGATTAAAGCAATTGACCCGGGATATGGTTTTGCTTATTTTTTGGAGGTAAGATTATTATGGTACAAAGAAGGATTTGAAGCCTGTTACGCCAAACAGGATTATTTTATTGCTAAAACACAACATGAACCTGCTGCATTGGCACACATGTACAACAATTACGGGTGTTTGTATGATCAGGAATTAAAATAT
This sequence comes from Flavobacterium flavigenum, assembly GCF_027111255.2. Taxonomy (NCBI): domain Bacteria; kingdom Pseudomonadati; phylum Bacteroidota; class Flavobacteriia; order Flavobacteriales; family Flavobacteriaceae; genus Flavobacterium; species Flavobacterium flavigenum. Next base: position 5,423,661 of record NZ_CP114285.2, read on the forward strand.
GACGAATCATTATCATATTTTGAAAAAGCGATTCTTGCTAATCCAAAAGATGGTATGTATGTCTGTAATCTTGCTGAAATATACTGCAAATTAAATCGGCCTAAAAAAGCACTTGATGCTGCTGAAAAATCCAAAAAATTAGGTCACGAATCACCAACTTTACATGCAATTTTAGAAAGTAAAGGATTACGTTATTTGTAGAAAATCATTACAAATAGTGATGTTTAAAAAAGTCAATAATAATACATTTGACTCACATGAATATCTGCTATGAAAGGATACAAATTATATAAAAAAGTAAACCCGGTCTATTGTAATTTGGAGGAATTACTGGCAAATATTATTTTGCCATTAGTAATAGCATCTTATATTTCTTATCCAATATTATATTTCCTGGGTACGAAAAGCACAATTTTATTCAATCTATTTCTTGCGGTAAGCGCCAATTATTTTCATAAAAATTTAAAAAAATATTTCCCTTCTTTTAAGGATAATAAATCCGTTTTTAGACCTGTCCTTATCTGGTTTTGTTATTTCTTAATCATATTCATTGTTTTAGCAATTGCTGATTTTGGATTTTATTTATTGGTTTTGTACCAAAAAAATAATGAATTCAATCGCTTTCATTTTTATTCCTGGCTGATTATTTTGTTTGGTATCCCGTTGTTTTATTACATCTTAAAATTTGGGCAATATTATTTCATAAAGCATCAGGATCTTGAATTTTTAAATATTGTTCTAGCGGTTAATCATGATGCGGATCATATTTTAGAGATAAATAATATTCAGTTTGTAAATTCCGTAAACAGAAAGTCTTCTGATATAAAAATTACAAATAACATAAGGTTGTATTCTCAAAAAGAATTTATTGCAAGAAGAACAAAATCAAGGCATTATTATCTAACTAAAGAAGGATTCAAGCAGCTGGTCCAGATTCCTGTTAATGCAAATATGGTTTTATTATCATGGTTTTGTTATGAAGGGAATAAGTGCTATGAAGCAGAAATTTCTTTTCCTTTTGAGAAATTTATAGAAGAACAGCAAAAATGTGTGACAGATAAATTTAAATTATATAGAGACAGTGAGACAAAACCGTTGCATTTACATCTTTATTTAAATGGAGGTGTCAAATTTTTTTATAATGATGTGATATTAGCAGATTGTCCTGAAGATAAAGAAAGATGTTAATTGATATCAATAAAAAAGCAAATTAGTACTATAATCTGAATTAATCCACGCAAAACTAAATAAAATACCGAATGAGGCGTTAAGTATTTATTAAGAAAGAGTCAAGGAAGAAATTAGGAAAACAGAACACCTTTGATATCACATAAAGATGCACAATAAATTATACGCCAAAATACAGGAAGAATTTAATCAAATTGCTGATACGTTTATAGAAAAAGAGATCGATGTATTAGCAGATGAAAATCTAGTTACGATTCAGTCAAAATATAATCTTTACGATATCCAGCCTTATTTTGCAGAATTGACCAATAATGTATTAGCAAAGGATGCAAAACTGACAATTGAATCTGAAGAAGATTTTGATCCGGAAACAGATGATTTATACGAGTATAAAATCAATTTTGAAAACAGTAAAGCTTATCTTAAAAGGGAACATTATGGCGGAGGCGTTTTTTATAGTACCCTTTATGAATACACAGATGAGTATTATAAAAGTTTTTCGGTATATCAAAATGAAGAGAATATAAAAGCAACCAATTTGAGTTATCTCTATTTAAAAAACGGAATACCAGATCAGTTTATAGAATGTACAGAATATGGTGTTTCGCTAAAAACATATACTTGGGATAACGGAATCATTAAAAGTTATAAACTGGAATGGCCTGAATACGATCATTATTGCATTGGTGAATTGACTTTTGACCATCACGAACATTTAAAAATGATTACAGAAACAGCTTCAGATGGAAGAATCCGTGTTGTATTTGATACCACGGTTTCGACCGAAGATATTGAGGAAGCTTTGGTAAAACTAGAAACATTTCTGGTAGAAAATATTGCAGATCAGATTATTGAAAACGTCAAAATAGAAGAACCTGTTTATTGCATATTGTTTGAATACTCCATGCAGGCACCTTTTCCACCAACAATTGCTTTCGGAATAACTTCAGAAATAGATGGGAATTTTCAGGATAAGGAATTATATGAACTATACAATTCGCCAGATATGAAATATTTTTCTGAGAATGAAGAACCGAATCCAATTAATATTGATTTTTATCCACTTGCTATTCAGCCAAATTATTTGATTACCACTTCATATGGTGAAAATATTCCATCACAAGATGAAGAAGCATTTGCAATATGGGAAAAACAGGTATTTGATACTTATTTGAGGGTTTGCAAACGATTAATGCATTTCGATTTTTCAAAATCTTTTACAAAAACAGAAAATTTTTTGGTAATGGCACGTGATTTTGAACAATCCAATGAAAGTTTTTTTTATCAAAATATGCTGCATTACAGAACCAAAAAATAAAAATTTTACGCTGTTTTAATTAATACTCAGTATATTTTTAGCCTGAAGCTATTGAGTAGTTCTGTATCAGTTTCATATGTAATTCCCTATTTTGCTGCTGTCTTTCATTATAATTGAAATTGGTTTTAGATTAATCCGTTCGTTATTAATATTCTAAACATATTATTTAATAAATTTTACTGTTGGTTAAAAGTAAAATCATTATTTCTAGTGAGTGTTACTAAAAAACTCAGAATTAGATTTGCATTATAAAATTATAATCAACTAAAAAACAACTCATGGGATTAGCAGAAAAACGTTTAGCAGAATCAATTAAAGTTGAAAAATTACCTGAATTTGAAGCAAAACTTAAAGAGAAGGCAGGGTACGATATCAAAGTAGATATTGACTGGAATACTTTTACAGCTTTTAATCAATATCCGCTTGAAAGATTAGATATTATTTTTGATGATTTGGAATCATTCGTTAAAAAAACATGTGCTGATGATATGGGAAAAGAAGCTTTAAAAGAAAAAATGACAACAATCCATTTGACCAACACAGAAAATAATGATGAAGTGAAAATGGAATTAAAAGACAATACTTTGTATTTGACGCTTCAGCTGGTTCAGGCTTCTTTTAGTGCACAAACAGATTCGCAAATTGTTGATTACATAGAAAAGATGCTGTAAATGATTACGTCTTATAAAAAGAATCTTTTCATAGAATTTTCAGACTGGTTTATAAAACTTGCTGATTTTGCCGATAGGGCAGATGATGTTTACAGTTTGCCGAAGCTTGAACTGCTATTACATACTGGAAACATCATTAGGGGATGTATCATAGGTTATGATAGAACCCAACCTGAAAAACTATTAATGGTGATGGGAATTCCAGATTCGGATCCAAAACCTGAAATTACATTAGTTTCCGGATCACAGGTCGCAGCGATAAGCTTTATAGACGCCAATGAAACCTTAAGGATACTTGAACCTAACGCTACAGTGAGTGTTTTAGAATTAAAACGTACAGCAAAGAAAGTCGAAGAAGATTTAGAAAAAGGGATTGCGTCAAAAATCAATCTGATTTTAGATACAGATGGTTATCCTGAAGATAACAGAAAACTGATT